>JBPCTU010000275.1:0-17342 GCA_051011515.1 Acidimicrobiales bacterium | reverse complement strand
TCGGATTCGGTGTTCCAGGGCACGGTCTCGATAGTACGGAATTGGTTTCTTCCGCTGTTCGCCGTCTGGATTCTGGCAACTGCGGTTGTCGAGATCGACCACGACCAGCCCGCCATCCAGTGGCTGGCCACAGCGGTTCTCGCCGTTGGAACAATCGCAGTACTCAGCCTGCTGCGGGCGCTCGTAGTCGTCATCCGCAGGCATTCGAGAGAACCGGGACGCCAGAAGGTTCCAGAGCTCTTGTTGCTGTTGCCTCGCTTGATCGTGCTGATCACCGCGTTCTGGTTGTTGCTCGATCGCGTTTGGTCCGTCGACCTTTCGAACCTGGCAACTGCGCTTGGTGTTGGAACCCTGGTGGTCTCCCTCGCATTGCAGGACACCCTGAGCGGGCTGGCCTCGGGCTTCCTCTTGTTGGGCGATCGGCCGTTCAGCCCCGGGGACTGGATTCAAGTCCGCGACATAGAAGGGCGGGTAGTCGACGTCAACTGGCGCAGCTCGCGAATCGAGACCCGTCCCGGCGATCTCGTCATCGTCCCGAATTCGGAGTTGGCCAGCGAAGTGATCACCAACTACGACGAGCCAACGCGACTCCATCGGGTCGACGTTCAACTCCAAGTTGCCTTTTCGAATTCACCCACGAGCGCCAAAGAGATGCTGCTTGCATCGGCATGGTCGGTTGAGGGGGTGCTGTCCGAGCCGGCTCCGTCTGTTCGAGTAGTCGGAGTCGACGACCCCCTGATGACCTACAGCGTCCGCATGTGGGTCGACGACTACGGCATCAAGCCTCGGGTCCAGAGCGACTTTGGTTCGCTCGTCTGGTACCACTCCCATCGAATGGGTGTGCCGCTACCCAGCCCGGCCTTCGACCTCTACCACCACGATCCCAACCAAGAGGCCGTGGAAGCTGCGATCGGCCCCACCGAGATCGCGGCTTGGCTAGCGGAAGCGCCCCTGCTGGCCGACCTGCCACCAGCAGAGCTCGAAGTCCTCAGCGTCGCCTCCGAGGTTGAGACCTTCGCTCAGGGCGAGGTCATCTTGACCGGGGAGCGGACAGACAGCGCCGTCTTTGTGATCCACCAGGGATTGGCCCGTGTGCTCGTTGACGACCCCGGCGGCAATGCCATCACGGTGGTGGAACTGGGATCTGGTGATGTGTTCGGCATCATCAGCTCGTCGGTGACCGGACTCGCGCCAAGTGTGATCGCGGTGACCGACTGCGAGCTGGTGGTGCTCGATGGAGATGTCGCCAGCAGTGTCACCAGCCGCAACCCGGATGTGGCCGATTCGGTGACCAAGCTCATGTCCAGTCGACGCCAGAGGGCAGAGCGCATCAGTACGGGCGGAGCAGCTTCGACGGGACTCCGCGCTGTCGAAGCCACGACGGCACCGGCACCCAGGTTCGCGATCCCTGACGACCCGACCTCATGACTGACGTCGAGGGAAAGACCAGGGAAGCCGGCAAGCGTCGGGGACGAAAGCGTCCGCGAGCCAAAGTCGTCGTAGCGGCGATGCTGATCGGCACTTCCCTCGTCTCAGTGGCTCTCATGGCGGTGTTCGTCCACATGGCGGCTGCTGACCTCCTGAACGACACCGCCGAGGATCAGCTGGCCGAGATCGGTAGTGCCAGGGCCGGCGAGATCGAGGAGGGAGTGCTCCTCCTCGAGCGGTCGGTGGCCACGTTGTCCGAGGATCAGGGCGTGGCGCGAGCAATGCTCGACTTGGGAACGGCCTACAGCGAGCTCGACGCTCAACTTGATGCTGCTCAGCTCGAAGAGCTGGCGGACTACTACAGCTCGGGAGACGCCCCCTCTGCCACGTTGCTCGATGATCCTGTCCCCGGCTCGGAGACCGCGAGATATCTCCAGTATCAGTTCCTCGTATCCAATCCATTCCCGCCGTCGTTCAGATCGGAACTGGACAACGCGGGCGACGGGACCGACTACAGCGCCGCCCACGCCAGTCATCACGAGACCCTACGAATGTTCTTGGAGGGTCGAGTTTGGACCGACCTCGTACTCATCGACGCCGACACGGGCGCTGTCGTCTACTCGGTGAACAAGCGAGACGACTACGCGACCGACCTGCTGCTCGGCCCCCACCGGCGCACCGCCCTGGGGAAGTCGCTCGATGAGGTGAGGGCTCTGCCGCCCGGTGACGCATTGTTCGTCGATTTCTTCCGCTATCCCGCCGCCGCGGGCATTCCGACATCGTTCATCGCCGCGCCGATAAGGGCTGGGGGAGAACTCGTCGGCATCGTTGCCATCTCTGTGCCTGTAGATGCACTCACACAGATCACAACCTTGGGAGGCGAGTGGGAAAGAGCAGGCCTCGGCGAGACAGGCGAGGTGTACGTCGTTGGCTCCGACTCGCTTCTACGAAGTCCGGTCAGATCCTCGCTCGAGAACCCCCAGGAGTATCTGGACGATGTGTCTGATGCGGGGTACCCGGAAGAAGTTGTGGAGGCGATCAACGACGCAGGCACAACCGTGCTCACCCAACCAGTGGAAACCGAAGCCGTTGAGGAAGCGTTCGCCGGCGATCGATTCTTCGGTGAGAGCCGCAACTACTTGGACAGGGAAACGGTCACGGTTGCGGCACCGCTGTTGATAGACGACGTGCAATGGGTAGCAGTTGCCGAAATCTCCATAGCCGAAGCTCACCAGCCTCTGAGCGACAACCTTCGGCGAGTTCTGATCGCTGCGGTGATCCTCACCGCAGTAGTTGCCGTTCTTGCGGTTTGGCTGGCACGAGCCCTTCTTCGCCCGCTGGGACCTTTGGTCACCGCGGCCCATGCGGTGATCGAAGGAGATCTCGAAGTCGCCCCACTCGAGGAGAGCGGAGACGAATTCGGTGAGCTTGGCCGGACATTCAACGAGACCGTTGGTCAATTGCAGGAACAGCAGGCACACCTATCGAGAGCCGACGAAGAGACAACCGAGCTCCTCATGGCGGCACTGCCTCGCCGACTGGCAAATCAGGTCAAGCAAGGCAACAGCGAGATTGTGGAGGCGGCGCGAAACGGCACGATCATCGTGCTGCGGATCGAGGGGCTGCTCGAAGCTGACCTACATGATCCCGAAGGCTCTCGTGAACTAGGGGTTGCGCTGCTCGGAGAACTGTCAGATGTGGCTGACTCCAGCGGTGTTGAACCAGTCCACTCGACGTCGACGCAGCTCACTTGGGCGGCAGGTCTCGCCAGCGGCGAGTTGGAGGCCGAACGCGGAGCAGAGTTTGTCGCCGAGACGAAGGCCACCATTGACGCGTTCGCTTCGACCCATGGCCTGTCACTGCATCTCCGATTCGGGCTAGCCGCTGGCGAGTTGGTGGCAGCCCTCGTGGGAACGGACCGGCTGTCCTTCGATGCATGGGGTGACCCTGTTCGCGCCGCAACCAGCCTGTGTGCCGTCGCTGAGAGCGGCCAGGTTCTCGGTGACCGTCGGGTAGTCGAGGCTCTTGGTGAGAGGTGGCCGGTGACGCCGGCCCATGGTCTGGTGGGACTCACCGGTGAAGCGTTGGATGCGTGGGCAATAGATGCGAGCTCAACCGCTGCGGCGACCGACATAGCGCCCGAAGGCTTGGCGAGCAAGGCATGAGTGTCCGCCGAGTTCTCACACTCGCCCTCATGCTGACGACAATTCTCGCGTCCTGTGGCTCCGATTCGGACACCTCTGCGGACAGCCCCGGTGCAGGGGTCGAAGTCACAATGGGTAGGGCAACTTGGGAGACTGGATGGTTTCAAGCCGCCGTCTACTCCAATCTCCTGGAACGCCTCGGGTACGAAGTGAGCGACCCGGTTGAGCTCTCTCCCGACGACTTCTACGTAGCCGCGGCGAACGGTGAAATCGACTTCTGGGCGAACGGTTGGTTCCCAGGCGACCAGGCTCTCCTCGATCAACAAGTCACCGGTGTCGGGCCCGTCAGCGAGAGCGTTCAGCCCGTCGGCTTCGAGGTGACTGGTGGCGCAATTCAAGGTCTTCTGGTCGATACGGCGACGGTCAAAGAGGCCGGCATAGCCACGCTGGGAGACATCGCCGGCGACCCCGAGCTTGTCGAACGGTTCGACATCGACGGGAACGGCCTGGCCGATGTGCTGGGGTGCCCGGCCGACTGGCCGTGCGCGTCTGCTGTTGACGAGCTCTTGGCGGAGTCGGATTCCGGGACGCTCGAGCAAATCAAGGGCGACTACGAAACGCACGTCGATCTGGCTCTCGGCCGCCTCGCTCGTGGCGAGCCGGTGATGTTGTATGCATGGACACCGGCAGCGACGACGGCGATCCTGGACTTGGGGCCCCAGGCGAGATGGCTTGACGCCTCGCCCGTGGGGCCCGGTGACGCCTTCTACGAACTCGCCGAGGTTTGTACCACCGCATCGTGTCGCCTTGGCTTCGCAGCCAACGACATTCGAGTCGTTGCCAACACGGAGTTCTTGGATGGCAATCCCGCTGCCGCGACTCTGTTCGAGGTTGTCCAGATTCCACTCAGCGACATCCAGGATCAGAACGTTGCCATGGCGCGAGGGGCTGACCAGCCAGTGGACATCGAGCGTCAAGCCGAGGAATGGCTCGGGTCGCGCCGTGCTCTAGTACTGGACTGGTTGCGGTCAGCGAGAGCGGCGGGCGGCTAGGTCTGAGGCGAAGAGCCATCCCGGCCGCAGATCCGGATGCTCACCACCAAACCACTGAGCCACTCAGCAGTCGAGGGGATCGGCCGGGTACATCGTCGTGACGCTCACCTTGCCGGACGGTGCCACTGTGAGTCTCACCTTTTCGACAAGAACGGACTGACCAGTGGTCAGCAGGAACTCCGACGACTGCGACTGGAGTCGGCTCAGGGAAGGCTCTTCCCCGACGACCGGGAAGTTCCGGGAAGGCACACGACATCACAGCGAACGCGGGTGGGAGTGTCATGGTTGACGCGAAGTGACGCCTAGCTGGCTTTGCCGTCGATGAACGCAATGCCGTACGTGAGCAGAGCGCAAAACAGGATCGTGCCGACGCTTAGCCACACCAGCAGCTTCCCCTTGGCAATGCCTACACCTCGTCCGACTCCGGCCGACACGGTGCCGCCCACCAGCGGCACCCCCAGGACTCCGAGCCCGGGAGCTCCGTAGCGGTCAGCAATCGACCTTGCGCGGGCCGATGCACCCGACGGTTCCTCCCCGTTGTCTTCCGCGTTGTCTTCTGACACCGTTGGCTCTGGGGCCCCTCGGAATCGCCGGATGCCGTTGATGGCGGCGTCCATCAGCAACACGATGAACGCGATCCCGACCAGACTGCCAAGGCTCGAAGCAAAGAAGACCGTCTCGGTGTCGACGTTGGTAGCCGAAGCACCTGCGATAGCAACCGTGTTGTTGAGCATGCTCGAAAAGGCGATGATCAGGAAATCCATCTAGGAAGTCTCGCAGGCATCCGGGACGCGTCGGTGGAACTGTCCTCCACCGGTGGCCCCGGCGCTAGTTGCTCCGAGACGAGTCAAGGGCACGCGTCGTGCTAGTTGCCCGGCTCGAACTTCTGAGTTGAAACCGTCTGCAACTGCATCGGCACCAAA
Source organism: Acidimicrobiales bacterium (assembly GCA_051011515.1). GTDB lineage: Bacteria > Actinomycetota > Acidimicrobiia > Acidimicrobiales > UBA8592 > JBPCTU01. The sequence continues at coordinate 11,795 of JBPCTU010000275.1, read as the reverse complement.
CTCAATCAGGTCACCGCGGAGGAGCACTCGCGATTGCTGATCAAGCCTGATCCGTGGGTGGTGGAGGCACGGCTAGTGCGCGCGTTTGATGAGCAGAATCGACACCGCGAAGATCCCGACGGCTATTGGCGTGACCAGATCGGACCACAAGAAGGGTGTGCCGGGCTCGGTGCTCAAGACACCCTTGAGGAAGACAACTGCCAACAGGATGGCAATCGTCTCCAGCAGTTTCACCTTGAGATCGGTGACGCTGTGGATGGAGAACCAATCGAGCGGTTCCTGTCCACTCCGACGATCGACTATGAACAGCCTGAAGACTCCGTAGGCGAATATGAATAGGACGAGCCCGAGAAGAAACTCGTCCAGTGAAGACACCATCTTCACCGATGTGTGAAGGGCGGCTTCCTCGCTGAAGGCATCGTGTTTGCTCCCACCGAAATACTCGTTAACCCCATGGATGGTCGTTACGGCCCCGACAATCATCATCAGTGTCGCCCCGACGCCGGAAAAGACCACCGCTAGCGCCGCGACCCATCGGGTCCTGAAGATCCACGCGAGAATCGAGCTGTCATGATCTCGGGCGATCGCATCTGGCTCGGTATTGTCTGCGGTCACGTCGGCCATGTCCCCGGCACGCTACCGCTCGACCTGCGTTGCCCGGTGGACGCCCCTTGGGACCATCTCATTCGACTTCGGGCCGCCCAAACAAGGCGCCCGGAGGCCTCGCAACCGCAGCCGCCGGCTGTGAGCACCACTCAACCGGTGTTATAACGCTGATCCATGTGGGAGTTCGTTGTCGTCTTCGTGGTGGCGTGTCTGCTCGGAGGATGGTCGATACCGCTTGGGCTCTTGTTGGGGCTCGATGCGGCTACCACATATGCCGCCGCTCTACTGGGGACAGTTGCCGTCACTGCGGTAGTTCTCAAGGCGGGAGCGAAGCTTGGCCCGTTGATGTCTCGAATGGTGCCCGCGGTTGATCGCCGTCTCCAAGGTGGACGTCTCGGTCGACTTGTGGGGCGTTGGGGCGTGCCGGCCATCGCTGTCGGGTCCATCGTGACCGGCCCGACGGTTGCTCTTGCAACTGCTCTGGTTCTAGAGGTCCCACGACTCCGGTTTGCGGGTTGGTACATCGCCACGACAGCGGCCCTATTCGCGGTGCTCACCCTCTTTTGCGCGGCGTTCATCTGATGCGAGCAGATCGGGGTGCTCCGCCTGAGAGACAGGCTCCACAGGTCTGGATGCTGTCGACACCTGGGGCACAGGGGCGGTCTAGGTCTTCGGGCCGGACTAGCCCTCTTCTAGCCGGTGTCGTTGTCGAGGGCTTCGAGGACGACGCGCATGATGAGGATTGCGCCGGCTAGGAGTCCGATCGAGGCGAGGATGTCGTAGACGGAGAGGTCGTCGGTGAGGTAGGGGCCTTTGTCGAGTCCGAACAGCATTGCGGAGACGATGCCGAGGCCGACGGCGACGAATGCCAGCACGGCGCGGTTGACTAGCGAGGTGAAGTAGTGCTGGTCTTCGGGGTTCGAGAAGGCTCTGACTCTGATCGAGAGATCGCCTCGTTCGAGTCTGGTGGCGATCGAGTCGGCGAGCCGTGGTGCTCGTTGCAGGAGCGGAAGCAGTTTCAGTGTTTCGTCGCGGGCGAGTTCGTTGAACTCTTGGGGCGTTGAAGGCATCGGAGATTGAACGTCTTGGAGTTCTCCGATTGCATCGAGCACGGCCATGCCTGGGGCGAGTTTTTCGAGGCTGTCCAGAATTGTCAGGAGGCTGCGGAACATCGGGCTCGACGACGGGGGGAGTCGGAGTTGTTCGTCGCGCATGATTCGCAGGAGTTCGATCACTGCGTCGGGGCCGATGTTCTCGTCGGGCCGCAGGTGTTCCGCCAGCAGGTGGGAGAGCGAGCGGTCCAGGCGGGCGGTGTCAACTGGCCCACTCGTTTCCGACACGGCTAGAAGCGAGTCGCGCAGCATGGTGGGTTCCCGGAGTCGGATGCCCAACAGCAGGGACGCGAGCGCTGTTTGTTCGGTGGGGTTGAGGACCCCGGTCGCGCCGAAGTCGATCAAGAAGATGCGACCGTCTTGGGTCAACATGACATTGCCAGGGTGAACATCGGCATGGAATCGGCGACCGTCGAGCATGGTTGCGGTGTGCGCGCTGACCAGCACTGCAGCCGTGTGCCGGCGGACCTCCGGCGGGATTTGGGAGAGGTCGGCAGCCGCGAGTGGCACTCCCGCTACTCGTTCCATGACAAGGACGTCAGAGTTGGAGAGAGTCGCGTCGACGGCGGGAATGTCTACGCCTGTGCCCTCGAAAGACGCGGCAAGTTCCCGAGCAGCGCGGGCCTCACCTAGGTAGTCGAGCTCACGTTCGAGATCGTCCACGAACGCCCGAGACAATGCAGCGAGGCCGATCGTTCGCGCCCAATCGCTGTGTCTTTCGGCGAGTTGTGTGACGTGGCACAAGGCTCGTCCGTCTCGGCGAACCTCGTCGTCGATTCCCGGTCGACGCACCTTGATCACAACCGGAGTCCCGTCGGCCAGGGTCGCCGCATAGACCTGTGCAATCGATGCCGAGCCGAGAGGCTGCCAGTCGATCGAACCCCAAAGGTCGTCGAAGGCCGGGATCGCGTCGCGGATGACAGGCTCGATCACTTCGCGACCAAGCGGAGTCACCTGATGACGAAGCGAACTCAACTCTTCAGCGATCGCTGGGCCAACAAGGTCGGGTCGGCCAGCCAGCAGCTGTCCGAACTTCACGAACAATACCCCCGACTCCTCCAGCGCTTCGCGCAGCTGGGCAGCGCTGGGCGGACGGTCTGACCCGTGTCGTCGCCCGAGATAGGGCCCGAAACCATGACGAGCCGCGATCCGCAGCACCTCGCTCGTGCGACGAGCAACCCGGACACGCCCACCGATCCCTCCCGGCGGGGAAGGCGTCGGACTTGGTCGGCTGATGAGTTGGAGCGCGACTATCAGCCCCATCGTCACCAGCAATGCGGTCGCAATCGCTACCCCAACCGCAGCAGATTTCTCATCGACATCGAGCTGAACGAGAGCGGCGCCCACGATCGAGCCGGTGGCAACGCCTATCGCTCCCGCTACCAGGGAGCGGCCCCACGACACACGAGTCGCGCCGAGGATCCGGCGAGCCAACCAAGCAAACGCCAACACCAAGACAACAAACCCGACACCGCGCAACACAACACTCATCAGACTTGCCCACCCCTTCGTCCCTGGAACGCACCCATCGAAACCACTTCTCCGTGTCCACCGCCAATCGCCTCGACGAAACTACCCAACACAGCTAACCAGTTCCGAACAGGGTCAGACGCCGGCGGGCGCCTCCATCCACGATGCTCCGTCCGTGGCCTACGCTCGGCGACTGTGACACGGGGCACGAGATCCGGGATAAGGGAATGGCTGAACAGTTCGAGCTTCTAGTCGACCTTCACGTCGACGGAGAGCGCCAAGGACCTGGGAGTGACGAAGCCACTCGTCGTGCCGTCGGCCTCGCTGGCCTCGAGGACGCTACTGATCTGACCATCGCCGACATCGGCTGCGGTACCGGCGCCCCAACACTTGTGCTCGCGCACGACCTCGACGCTCAGATCGCGGCAGTTGATCTCTTCCGTCCATTCCTCGCGGATCTCGACGAGACTGCCGGACAGCGTGGCCTATCCGACCGGATCACCACCTCTGTCGCATCGATGGACGATCTCACTTTCGACGACGAGTCGCTCGACGTGATCTGGTCCGAAGGTGCCATCTACAACATCGGCTTCAAGCACGGGATCAGATCATGGAGGCGGTACCTGAAGCCCGGCGGTGTTTTGGCGGTGTCGGAGATCACGTGGCTGACGCAGCAGCGACCGGAAGAGCTCGAGGAACACTGGGCAACCGCATATCCAGAGGTCGGGACCGCATCGGCCAAGCTCGCGGTCCTGGAGTCAGCCGGCTATACCCCGACCGGCTACTTCGCGCTGCCCGAAACCTGCTGGCTCGACCACTACTACCGTCCGCTGCAGGGCCGCTTCGATGCGTTCCTGGACCGCCACGACCACTCGGCGGCGGCGAAGCAGGTCGTGGAAGCCGAACGCCACGAGATCGATCTCTATGAGCGGTTCTCGTCTTTTGTCAGCTACGGCTTCTACATCGCCGCGCGCGGCCCGGACTGATCCACCAATCTTCGCCGAGATCGGCCGGCGGCTGGTATGCGCGCGGAAGGAGTTGACTCCCACGGGCAAGCCCAGGCCCGTCCTCATCCATCCGGCAATAGGCCCGTGAGCATGGGAGCCCGAGTTCTATGGTGCCTGGGCTTCGCAGAATGCCTTCATGTTCTGGTGTTGTTTGGCCATGTTTCGGCGGATCAACGGACGGAGTAGCGGGAAGAGCAGCTTCATGATGCCCTTCGGCTGTGGTTCGAAGGTTCCGTGGACGTCTGTTCCTGAACCCGATTCGCTGAACGTGAAGGCGACAGTCAGATCCATGAGCTTGGTTGTAGCGCCGAACTCGAGGCGCCCAGGGCGATCGAATGTGGTGATCGTCGACGTGATGTCTCCCAAGGGGCGTCCATGGACGGTCAGGAACTGCGAGCCCTGCCCGACCGGCTCTCCCGTTAGAAGGTCGGCCTTGGAGACGTCGTCGTTCCACGCTGTCTCGTTACGAACGTCCGAGAGGATGTCGAACACTGTTGCTGGCTGGCAGTCGATGTAGATGTCTTCGGTGATCGTCACGTGATTGCTTTCCCCGAACTTGCGTGCTGGAAGACCATAGGCGCTCATTCCCTGGCCTCCGCCCGCTATTGGGGACAGTCCGCAATGTCGCTAGTGGGGGAGGATCAGTTCCGCTGCTCCGAATCCGACGACGAGCAAGCCGATGACCGTGGCTGCGATCACGGCGATGCTCCGTTCCCTGTCTCGAATGATCGCGACCAGACCCAGAATGAGCGCCGAGATGGCCGCGACGAAGGCGCCGACCATGGGCAGCGTCAGCCAGAGGTTGTCGAAGAAGTCGTCGCCGCCGCGCTGCCCGTTAGCGACCAACAACGCGAAACAGCCGAGAAGAAGGCCGAACGCGATGATCGCGCATATGGACCACTTCCCGGGAGCGGTCGTCGGGCGCACAGCCCAACTGTATGCTTCGCCGCCGAGGACGTTTGCAGGGCATGTCTGACTGCTTCGAGCGATGCCCGGGGCAACTATGGTTTGGCCATCAATAGCGGCGACTGTCGGTCACGGTTCCTGATCTCGGTTGCTGTGCCGTAATCCGGCTTGCTGGACGCGGGCTGCACAGGGGGTGCGCGGTGAGAACATTGGAACGAAAGCGAGCTTGGGTGGGCCGAGCGACGCGAACGGACGCGCCCTCATGAAGGTCAACGAAGCGGTCGCGAACGCTCTCAAGGAGTGTGGCGCCGGCCACATGTTCGGCTTGATGGGTGACGGCAACCTGCGTTTCATCAACTATTGGGTGCACGACCTCGAGATGCCGTACTACGGGTCGCGTCACGAGTCCGCCGGCATTGCCATGGCCGATGGGTTCACGCGGGTCTCGGACGCTTTCGCGGTCGCGACGACTACCCAAGGGCCGGGACTGACCAACGCGCTTACAGCCCTCATCGCTGCAAGGAAATCGCAGAGCCCCCTTGTGTTCGCTGTGGGTGATGTTTCCGCACACCAGGAGGGATGGCCCCAAGACATCAATCACCGGGCGCTCTTCGATGCTGCTGGCGTACCCCTCGTAGAACTCGAGGACCCCGACCGAGTCTTCTCCCAAACCGTCGAGGCTGTGCGCACGGCGATCCACGACCGCACCCCAATCGGGATCAACATGCCGGTGGACTTCCAGGAGCAGGAATGGGTTCCGTGGAACGACGACACCGATGCGACCATCGAGGGGCGGTCCCTGGACTTCACGGGAGATCTCGAGTCCGCCGCGGACGCGCTGGCAGGAGCGACACGTCCGGTAATCATCGCCGGACGGGGTGCGGTGGAGGCCGGTTGCGAAGCCCAGCTGTTGGAGTTGGGAGACCGGATCGGCGCGTTGTATGCCACCACGCTCAAGGGCAAGGGGCTCTTCCAGGAAAGTCCGTTCACTCTCGGAATCTGCGGGGGTCTGGGAACGAACCTGACGATGACGGTGATCGGCCAAGCTGATGCGGTGCTCATCGTCGGCGCGGGGATGAACGACTTCACCACTGTGCGCCAGACGTTGTTGCGTTCTGATGCCCATGTCGTGCGTTGCGATATCAGCTCGGAGGTGTCGACTGCGAACATCGGCAAGGAACACGTGTTGACCGGTAATGCGGCCGGCAGTGTCACAGCTCTGCTCGACCGCCTCACTGCCCTCGACGTCACATCAACCGGTTTCAGGACACCAGAACGTGCTGAAGAACTCCGTACGTTTCGACCCGAGAGCGAGATCGTGTTCGTCAATGAACCCGACCACATAGACCCGCGCGAGCTGGTGATCATGTTGAACGATGTGCTCCCAGCGCAACGAAATGTGGTCACAGACGCTGGGCGATTCTTCGGCGACCCGTGCGGCTACATGACGATCCCTGATGCGAACGCATTTGTGGACGGCATCTCGTTCGGCTCGATCGGGCTCGGACTCGGCCTCTCAATGGGTGTTGCTGCGGCTCGTCCCGAACGACCGACGGTTGTCTTCATCGGTGACGGCGGGTTGTTCATGAGTCTTGGTGAGCTCGAGACAGCGGTCCGCCACGACGTCCCGTTGTTGGTGGTCGTGATGAACGATTCCGCTTACGGCTCAGAGCTGCAGATCTCGCGCGTATGGGAGATACCCGACGATCTCTCGGTGTTCCCCGAGGCCGACTTCGCAGCCATCGCCAGCGGAATCGGTGCCCGCTCCGCCAGCGCGCGCAGCCTCGACGAGGTTCGCGCTGCTTTGGAGGGCGTGGACCTGCTCGATGGGCCGTACCTGCTCAACTGCACCATCAACCCGGACATCACGGCGCGCTGGCTCGACGACGCTTTCGAACGCGGCTGACCCACCTAGCGGGCGACCCGAGCCACAACTCTTCGCCCCGGTAGGCATGCAAGCCCCAGGCGCTGTCCCGAGGACGCTCGCTGCGCGGCATCAAGCGGGCAGAAGGCCTAGCTCCCGTGCCCGCCTGACAACGTCTGTACATCGCCCAACCGCCAGCTTCTCCGGTATGGCTCTTGACAGTGTTGACGGACACGAACAAGTCGTCGGCAACAATCCCGGTCACAAGCAAGACGATGGATTACTTTCCAATGTTTACACAACAAGGGAGACTTGCGATGAGGAGCTCGGAGAGGTTGGAAAGCCGGCAGGAGACCGCCCTCTACACCTGCACCACCGGGTATGGGACCGATGACGAGGTGCGCACATGGGAGGGCCGTGGCGCGGACGGCATGAGCCTTGGGATCATCGAGCTCACGGTGAACATCCCGTTCATCCCCGGCAACATCAACAACGCTTCCACCTTCGACTTTCCGGTGCGCTACGACTCATTGGGTGAGATCGACCCGCATTGGGTCGTGTCCAATGATCCTCACCCCGAGGTCATCAAGCGGAGCATCGAGGCCGGCAAGCGGCTGCAGCACCGAGGCTGCCGTGCCGTGATGGGGAACTGTGGGTTCTTCGGCAACTATCAGCCGTTCGTGGCGGCCGAGCTCGACGTGCCGTTCTTCGGGTCGAGCCTGATGCAGATCCCGATGATTCTCGCGGCGATGGGCGACGACCAGATCGTGGGCGTTCTCACAGCCAACGGCCCGGCATTGGAGGCAGCACCTGCGCTGGAGTACTGCGGCGTCGCCAGCCGAGACCGCCTCGTCGTCTACGGGATGGAACAGGAGCCCGAGTTCTCGGGAAACCTGCTGAGCACTACCGGCCGACTCACCCCCAAGAAGATCGAGGAAGAGCTCGTCGCCAAGGCAATCCAAATGGTCGAGGAGCACCCCAACGTCGGTGCAATCTGCTTGGAGTGTTCTGAGCTGCCACCGCATGCCCACGCGATCCAGAACGCGGTTCGGCGCCCGATGTGGGGCTTCACGACCATGGCCAACTGGATCCACGCCGGCCTTGTCCGTCACCCCTACAGCGGTTGGATGTAGCAGCGGGCCGAGGGGTTTGATCGAGGGAGCGAATATGAGTGCGAGCAAAGCCACCCTGAGCAGGCTGTTCCCGTGGAACCCGGCGGGGTTCAACCCGGTAGCGGGTGTCATCTTGTTCGTGTTCGCGCTGGTGCTGGGTGCGATCACGATCTTCACCGACCTCAACCTGGTAGTGGTGATCATCGGGGCGCTGTTGGCTTGGATGACGTCGGTCCCGGGCACGCTCGCCAACCGAACAGTCGGAATGGCGATCTACGGGGGCTTGGGCGCGCTCGGAATCCTCGTCGCGAACGCCATCAATGGGCAGTTGGCCTTCGCATTGACGATGTTTGCTGTCGGGGTTGCCTGCACATTGCCAATGGCGCTGAGTTCGCGCGCCTACCTTGTCGGCTGGTCGATCATCATCACCTTTATCCAGGCGGTCAACATGACCGGCTCGGAAGAATCTTGGGAGTCCGCGGTCAAGCTGCTCTGCGGCGCCGGTGTTGTCGCCCTGTTCACCGTGCTCTGGCCCAATGGCACTGGCCCCTGGGGCAAATCGGGTGACAATCCACCGCCCGAGAGCGGCGGCAACGACGACCAGGCGTTCGTCGGAGTTTATGCGCTCACGGTAGGGGTGGTCTTGGGGTTGGGGGCATACCTCGGCATCGAGTGGTTCGCGTTCGGGGTACAGATGATCGCGATGTCTTCGTTCATGGTGCTGGGCCCGACCACGAAGCAGGATTGGGTGTCGGCAGTCGGCCGGTCCATCGGCGTCGTGGTCGGGATCACCCTTAGCTTCATACTGGTCAACGCCATCGACTCACTCGACACGTTGACCATTATCTGGGCCATCTTCCCCGGCATCGCCATCGCAATGATCGGCGTCAGCCTTGCGTTCACGCTCAGTGCCTACACCACCCAAATGATGATGACGATCGTTCTGCTTGGCGGGGACTACGACGGCTTCGCTCTCGACAGCAACAATCGCATCGTGGGCGAGATCCTCGGAATCACGCTCGCCGTCGCTGCATCATTCTTCTTGCAGTGGTGGGCAACGACGAGAGAAGTAAGAACCTTCGCTCAACCAGAGACTGCATCTCCTGCGGAGTTGGCCGCCAACTAGGAAGGGACCGCTTGAAGTTCGAGATTCTGCCTGGGTTGCCAGACAACGTCGTGGGATTCAAGGCCATAGGCGACGTAGTGTTTGCGCGCCGGCGGTCAAGTGTTCCTCGTCAGCTTCTCTCTATCGGCAAGGTCTAGGGACAGCTCGCGATTTCGGGTTGGCGGGGATCTGAGGCAATGGCGTCCCTAGCCTGAATGGGTTCACCGACCACAGCGAACCCTGATGACCCAGACACACGACCAGGCCTTCCAAAGGGGTCCTCTTGATCCGACGGGAGGGGATTCTCCGGAGACGCCGGAAGTATCGAGCAACTCTGCCGAAGATGCACCGCCGCGTATCAAGCTGGAGGCATGTCTTCAGCCCGGTTCGAGTGATAGCCGCCGGTTGCTGATCCTGTGGTTCGTGAAGAAGTCGTTCTGGTGGATGTTCTTCGGAGGTGCAGCACTGGCCAGCTTCGTCCACTTCGTCGAACATGTCGACAACGAGTTCCAGGTCAACTATCGCTCGCCGGAATCGGTCGAACATGGGCTCTTGTCGGCATGGGTCTTCGTGGTGTTGGCCGTTCTTCTTCGGATCGCCGTCGCTTGGGTCGCTGTGGGGCTTGCGTTTCCCCTTGCACGCGCCCACGAGGTCGATCTCGCGCCGCGCACCGGAGTCAACCGTCACTACGCAACTCTGAGCGATCGCTACAAGGTCGCCAAGGCGTTCCGCGCGTTGCGCTGGACGCACCACGTGCGTCAGCTCGCGCTCGACCGGGTGTCTCCCGGACCTGGCTGGTGGCGTCGTGTCGACCCCATCCTCGATGTCGTCAACGTAGTTGGTGTGGTTGCGTTCGCAATCGCTGCAGTGACCCTGGCGACGGTCAGTGTTGCCGACCTGGCACAGTGAGACGCGTCCCGCAAGCCGCAGCGCTGTGGGGCCGAGTGGGTGCGCTCCGCCGGCTCCGGGTGCAGCTTCACCGTGAAGACCGACCGGTCCCTATGCCCGGTGGCGACGAGGTCCTACTCGCCGCCAGCGGAGCAGTTTTCCAGGCCAGCTGCTAGCGCAGTCTCCAGAGCTTCTTCGGTGCCGGGGCCCATGACCGTCTTCTTCGAGGCCCTGAGCCCGTTGGAAACGCAGAATGGCGGCAGCGGTGTCTGGGCCATCGCGATACTGGCGCCGTCCTAGCAGTCGATCGCGGCTAGTTGTGTCTGGATGATTTCTACGGTCTCGGAAGGTTCGGTGCTTTCGCTACCACCGTCACCGCTGTTGCCGCCGCCGTCGTCACCACAGGCTGCTGCGATGAGGGTGAAAGACAAGAGAGCGACCAGGAGTAGGTGGGAAGCCGCGTTCACCAGGTCATCTCCTCGGAGAAAGCTGGGGGAGCCTTGATGGCGTATGCCGGAAAGGTGGCAAGTTGTCAAGCTGGCGACTTGACCTCTAGTTCGGGTCCCAGCGAAGCCGAGCCGGTCAGCGGCAGTCGATCTCCGCTCCAGAAGCGGCCCGGGTCGAACCAGTTGGCCGGGCGGTCGCGCTCCAAGAGCCCCATCTCCTGGTACGACAATGCCGTCAGCTCGGCGCAGTAGATGGTGTCCATGTGCACCGACTTACGAAAGCGCCCAGCCAACCAGAACCTCGCGAGGCGAGTGGTCCGTGGAAACGGCCGACCATCAAGACGTTCGATCACCCGCAACAGGCCGTCTTCCATTTCCCTTGTGACGTGGGCGTCGAGCTGGCGCAGGAACGCTCGCTGGCCGTAACTGGTTATCCAAACGGGCAGGGCTTCGCTCAAGAGGTTCAGTTGGGCTCCACGGTGGCGGTCTCCGGACCAGAGATCGTCGAGGCTGTGGCCGAGTTCGGTATGCCACAGCAGAGGGGGAAGGTCGTCGAGGGCCACAGTGATCGCCACGTGATTGACGGGGCTGTTGGTCGCGGCACGGATCGCCTTGTCCGCTTTGCTGGGGCCCCTGAAGAGCCAGATGTCGCCAGTCCCGGTGGCGTTGAGCGCGTCGTCCATCGATAGCCCAGTGGTCATGTGCCGTACGATAACTCGATGCGATTGTGGAAGGTTCTGGGGATCGCTGGGATTGTCGGCATCGCGGCAGGTGGCGCCGTCGTGGCTCGGCGGCGCCAGCGTCAGTGGCATGAGTACGACGCTGATGAGATACGGGCCCGGCTTCATGAGCGATTCGCCGAGTCGGGCTCGAACTGACGCAAACCGGGCGACGGGTTGACGCCTCAGCGGCGACTCGGGAGTGCGGTCGCGTGTCCGCATGACGAGCGCGACGGCCCTCACTTGGCAGCGGCTACCTCAATGCCTTCCACATGAGCCTTGCCAGTTGCGACTGGTTGTGGCCACGAGACTCGGTGATGTCCGCGAGGGTCATTACTTGTAGGGCCGAGTTGATCTCGAGCCAGCGGAGCGGTTCGGGCTCCCATCGCCGCGACCGGTGGTTGACCCACGGCAGATCCACCCGATCCGTCGCCCTATCGGTGACCAGGTCGGCCAACGTCCGACCGGCAAGATTGGCCGCGGCAACACCTTCACCCACGTAGCCGCCACCCCAGGCGAGACCAGCATCTTGGTCGTATCCGACCGAGGGGAACCAATCC
>JBPCTU010000274.1:0-3021 GCA_051011515.1 Acidimicrobiales bacterium | reverse complement strand
GGATTGAGAAGTCGCTCCTCGTAAGCGGCTTCGAGATCGACTCGTTCTTCGGGGGGAGTGTTGCGGTGCAATATCTCGACGGCGCCCTTGGCGCCCATGACCGCGATCTCGGCGGACGGCCATGCGAGCGCGAGGTCGTTCCCCATGTATTTGGAGTCCATGACGATGTACGCGCCGCCGTAGCTCTTTCGCAGCGTGACGTTGACGCGGGGAACCGAAGCCCTGGCGTACGCAAACGCGAGCTGTGCACCGTGACGGATCATGCCGCGCCACTCGAGATCCTTGCCGGGCAGAAACCCGGTCGTGTCGACGAAAGTGAGGAGGGGGACGTTGAACGCATCGCAGAACGCAACGAAGCGGGCACCCTTCTGTGATGCGGGGATGTCGAGGGTTCCCGCGAGGGTCTGAGGCTGGTTGGCCACCACACCGATCGGGTTCCCGCCGATGGTGGCGAGCCCAGTGACCAAGTTCGCTGCCCATTCGGCACGTATCTCGGTCAACGCCCCATCGTCCACCACGGCTGTGATCACGTCACGAACGTCGTATGTGCCTGTGGCCGTGGACGGCAGGAGATCTCCGATCCCGGTGAGGGGTCTGTCCACCGGGTCACCCGTCGGAATGTGTGGCGGAAGCGCATCGTTGTGCTGCGGCAAAAGGCTCAACAGCTCGGCCACTACTGCTTCGGACTCCTCGATTGTTGCCACGACCGCTGTGGCCAGACCGCTCGTCCGGCTGTGTTTGCCTGCGCCCCCCAGCGTCGAGTTGTCGATGGGGACGCCGGTGTACTCCTGAACCATACGAGGGCCACTCACGTAGGCGTAAGACTCGTCGGTCATGATGACGAAGTCCGCCAGCCCCAGAAGCAAGGCCGATCCCGAGACGGCGGTGTCCTGAACACAGAAAAGAATCGGCACGACACCGGACAGGCGGCTCAGTTCGGTCGCTGCCACCCCCCAGCCGTGAAGAGACTCGACCCCCTCCGAGGGCGGAACACCGGCTGAGTTGAAGTGGCAAACCAGGGGGACCCTGGTCTCGCGTGCCACGTAGGCGCCGACAGCGAGTTTGGTTCCGTCGTCGGCGGTGAGCAGAGCCGGTTCACCGTCGTTCCCGACGCGTACGAGAACACAAGGGCGGCCCTCGATCTCGGTCACAGCGACGCCGGCAGCACCGGGGCGCTGGGCCTGAATGGCTACTGGATCCAAGACGTCACTCGAGACCGGGTCGACACGGCGCAGACCTTACCTTTCATAGGTCGTCCAGGCTCGGGACCAGGTTCTTGGCGCTCCGGCTTGGTTGCGCGGGACTGGAGTGCGGTGCGCCGGCTCTAGGCCGCGTGTATTCCGTCCTGATCGGTCGCGTGGATCCTGACGACTTCGAAGAGAAGAGACCTGACCGCTCTGCTAGTAGCCGAGGGCGGGACCCGGCGGTTCGAGATGAGACCGACGCGGCGTGGCGTGAGCCCCCTGACGGGCATTCGTTTCCACGCTCCGGAACTGGCAGTTGCAGTCGCCGGGAGAACGGCTGCACCGAAGCCGTCCGCCGCCAGTGACGCCAGCAGACGCATGCCGTCCACCTCGGCCTTGGGCTTGAGTTCGATCCCGTGTTGGCGAAGATCGGCATCGAGCAGATCGCGAAACGCCACCCCCTGCGGGTTCAGCAGCAAGGGGTACTTGCCGAGGTCCTGGGGTTCGACCGTGTCGTATGCGGCGAGGGGATGGTCGAGGGGGGCGACCAGCATCGGCTCCTCCTCGAACAACGGCTCGACTGACAGATCGGGGTGGTCGATGGGAAGGTTGACGATCGCTCCATCCAGTGACCCGGCCACCACCTGGGGGAGCAGGCTGGTTGTCGTGGCCTCGACTACCTGGATACGGACACGTGGGTGGGCTTCGTTCACGGCGTCCAGCAAGCGTGGTAGCAGCCAGCGGCCCGTGGTGCCGATGACCCCGGCCCGAACCACGCCGGATACTTCGTCACGAAGTGCCGTTACGTCGAGTCGGATTGCCTCGAGTTCGGCTTGGATCCGTCGGGCCCGGGCCACCACAACGTTGCCCTCCTCTGTGAGTGACCCCGTGGACCGATCGATCAGGTCGACCCCGAGCTCGCGCTCTATCCGGGCAATGTGGGTCGATACGTTGCTCTGGACTGTGTGCAGTGCCTTGGCCGCCGCAGAGAACGTGCCGTGGTCGATGACGGCCACGAGCGCATTGAGTTGCCGTATGTCCATGGCTTGCCACCTCGGGTGACCGCAACCTCAGGAGAACGTCCTCGGTCGTATGTCCTGACCTGCACTGATAGACGACGGAAACAGGATAGTGCAGATCCATCGCTTTTTGCGATTGCGTATATCAATCGAAACTGTTGGACTCCTCGGTCGGAAACGACAATGATGAAGTTCTACCGGGTGATCTTTACCCCCATTGAGTCACCGGTATAGGGCTCGAGCCAGAATCCCCCCTCTGAGATCGGGCCGAAGAGAGAAGAGACCAGTTGCCCCCCAGCTGGTCTCTTTTCCGCGTTTGGGGCCCTGAACAGCACTGATGCCCGACGGCGTGTCCCGTGCACAACGAGTGCACAACGCGCAGAGCTCGACTTGCAGCGGCGGAGACCACCGACACCTGACCCGGACGCCTGCCCGCCGCCTTCTTTCCCGAATCCAACGGCTGGCCCGCCGAACGCAGATGATCCTGGCGCAGACGAGAACGAGCAATGCCTGTACCACACCGCAATCGCCCTGGCCGCATACCTACCCGCCGGGGGGAAGCTGTCTCACGGTCTCGAACTTGTGGCCCCAACACCCCACTCACCTCTAGACATCTGTTCGCGTTGGTGGAGTTGACCCGCTCCGGTGGACACCCGATTCTGGATGTGAGTCCAGGGAAGGGAGGCCCGGATGGGTCGTCCATCGAAGTATCCCGAGGAGTTTCGGCGTGAAGCTGTTTCGCAGCTCGGATCGTCCTCGATGTCAAGTCGCGGAGTCGCTGGGTGTCAGCGTCAACTCGCTGGCGAACTGGGTCAAGG
>JBPCTU010000273.1:0-3229 GCA_051011515.1 Acidimicrobiales bacterium | reverse complement strand
CTCCGAGCCGACGACCGCTTGATAGTTGTGAGAAACGCTCCCGGATCGGCCTAGTCACGTCACACGCGCCAACCTGCTGTTGTCCGGTGGAAATGTGGGTTGCAGTCGCCCGCGTGCGACCACGTTTTCGGCGCCTGACACCTCATTCTGGGCAGGGGCAACGGGAAGGCGTGGGCTGTCCCCTCAGGACCGGGCCAACGCGTGAGCCGGGTTAGGGTCCATGTGATGGCAACACTCACCGACGAGGTACAGATTGATTGTCCATCAGCGATTGCATTTGACCTGTTGGTAGATCTGCGAAACGAGCTGCGGTGGAATGCCAACGTCTCCGAGGTGGAGTTGGTCAGTGGAGAGCCGATCGGTATTGGGTCTCGGTTTGTGGTTGAGGACAAACGGGGGGAACACCGATCGACAATCACGGCTTTCGAACGCCCGGGTCGCGTCGACTTCGCTACAACCGCAAAAGAGATGGACTTGAAAATCAAGTACTCGTTCACCGAGTCTGACGGCACCACAACCGTCGTCGGAACCTTCGAAGCCAAACCAAGGGGTGTAATGAAGGCTCTGCTCCCACTACTCAAGCCGCTGATCAAACGTGATCTGGCGAAGCAGCACCAGAGCTTCAAGAACCTCTGCGAGTCTCAGACGGGCTGATCGGTGCTCGGGAACACCTCTTCGGACAGTGGGAACTCACTCTCGACTCCGGCAAGGATCGCGTCCAGCGCCAACCTGCGCGCGCGCCCTTTGGTCCCTGCATGAGCGTTTAGGTCGACCGAGGCCAATCGACTGGCGCTCTCGCGGGCAGTGTCCTCCAGGCTGTCGGCATCGACCAGGTGGTGGAGGAAACCGGCCTGCCTTGCAAGCGAAGGTTCGTAGAGTTCGCCGGTCACGGTCGCGTGGTCGAACCAGGCAGGTGTGAGTTGATGCCGGGCGATCTCGACGCCGTAGTGCGGGATCGTGAGGCCGATGGCGACTTCGTTCAGCCCAATCTTGAAGCCGCCATCGACCCCGAGACGGACGTCGCACCCAAGCAACGTGAATGCGCCCTGGGCGATCGCGTGCCCGTTGCATGCACCGATGAGGGGGAGCGGATGTGACAGCAACTGGTGGACGAGCTCGCCGCCGGCTCGCATCGTCGCCATGATCTGTTCGATTGGGAGATCGAACATCGCCATGTCGTACCCTGCCGAGAACACGCCGGTGCGGCCTGTCAGGATCGCGACTGCGCCGTCCTGTTCGGCTCGAGCCAATGCTTCGCTGATGGCGGTGATCGATGTCAACGTCATCACGTTGGCTTTGCCATCGTCGAACGTGATCGTGGCTATGCGGTCCTTCAGCGAGTAATCAACAACATTGGTCATGGATGGTGACTCCTGTCTACGGGCTCACCCCATCTGTCAGCGTGGGGGTGGCAACAAGTTCGGCTGTGGTGGTCGGGGGAGCTTGCCTGTAGAGGCGGGTACGGTGACAGCGGTCGATCAGGAGGGGGCGACATCACCGATCCAGTATCACCTATCACCGGGATCATGGTTGCAGGGGATGCGATGACCCCCGAAGCGCTCGTGGCCCATGCATGCCGGCTCGAGAGCATGGAATACCCCTCGATTTGGCTCACCGATATCTTCGGTCGGGAGATATACGTCACGGCCGCCCATCTGTTGGCCAGCACGTCCACGATCAAGGTGGCGAGCGGGATTGCTCACATCTACGGGCGTGATCCCATCGCTTCGGAGCAGGCGGGGAGGACGTTGTCGGACCTTTCTGGGGGTCGGTTCATTCAGGGGCTCGGGGTCTCGCACCCGATCGCCGCTGAGATGCGAGGCGTGCGGTGGGAGAATCCGGTCGCCAAGATGCGCGACTATGTGCTCGCAATGCGGGGCGAGTCACCGATTCATACGCCCGGACCGAATTTGGCGCCGCCCATATTCATCGCCGCTCACGGACCGAAGATGATGGCCGTCGCTGCGGAGGTCGCGGATGGCGCGAACACATACATGCAGCCGCCCGCCCATACAGAGGAATCTCGCGACCTGCTCGGCCCCGAGAAGGAGCTCCACGTTGTCTTGCCAAGCTGCCTCACGACCGATGCCGAGGTTGGCCGGTCCGCGGGCCGGCGCGCTCTGTCGATCTACTTGCCGTTGCCGGCGTACCAGCGGCAATGGGCCAAGCGTGGTTTCACCTCCGCCGACTGGTCTGATGGTGGCAGTGATCGGCTGATCGACACTTACATCAATTGGGGAGATCTCGACGGTGTGGTGGGTCGAATGCAGGACCATTTGAGCGCCGGCGCAACTGGGATCACTCTCGGAGCGCTGCCGCCGGATCCCGCGGACTCGAGTTCTGCTTGGGAGCTGATCGAAGCCGTGGCTCCAGGGCGCGTTGCCACCGAAACCTGCTAGCTCTTTCGACGCAACAGCACGGCGTCGGGATCACCTGACACCGCGCCGATTGCGAAGAGTTCGGCGAGGTGTTCCTCGTGGTCTTCGAGGTCAACCGATGCCGCTTGGAGGTTCTCGTCGAGAAAGGTTCGCTGCTCCATGCTCGGGATCGGCACAACGTCTTCGCCGCGGCCCATGACCCAGGCAAGCGCCAGCTGCGCCGGAGTGCAGCCCAGCTCCGATGCGACTTGTTTCAGACCGGCTACAAGCTCCCGGTTTGTGGCCAAGGCTTCACCCTGCAATCGAGGATCGGTCCGGCGGAGGTCACCGTCTGCCATCAGGCCCACGCCCATGTCCAACGCCCCAGTTAAGAATCCTCGACCGAGCGGACCATATGGAACGATGCCCACGCCCAGTTCGCGTGCAGTCGGGATGAGTTCCAGTTCGGCCCCGCGACCGAACAGCGACCACTCCAGCTGTACCACGTCGATCGGGTGTATCCGATGAGCCCTTCGCAGCTCGCCAGGCGTTGGTTCGGAAACGCCGAGGCCGGCCACTTTCCCGGTAGTGACCAAGTCAGCCATGGCCCCGATCGTCTCCTCGATCGGGACCTCTGGGTCCACTCGGTGGAGGTAGTAGAGGTCAATCTGGTCCACGCCGAGACGAACCAACGACGCATCGCACGCCGTAGCAACGTACTCGGGGCGCCCATCTATTCTTCGGTCCTCGTCAGGCGACCACAGGCCGGCCTTGGTAGCGAGGATGACATGGTCGCGGTGGTTTCGGACGAAGGACCCCACTAATTCTTCGTTGGCGCCCCCGGCGTAGGAGTTGGCCGTGTCGAACAATGT
>JBPCTU010000272.1:0-6946 GCA_051011515.1 Acidimicrobiales bacterium | reverse complement strand
GAGCTGGGTCAGGTCGAAGGGACCGACACCTACCGAGACATCGAACGAAACGATGATGCTCATGGCATCCCTGGTCTGCTCATCTACCGCATCGATGATGAATTGTTCTTCGCCAACGCTGCCTTCTTTGCTCGCGACGTCAAGGCTCGACTTATCGCTGCGGATCCCCCGGCGCAAGCCTTGATCATCGCCACTGAAGGCGTCTCCGATATCGATACGACCGCGATCCAAGAACTCGACGATCTACTGCAGGACCTCCGCGAGGCTGGTCTCACGGTCACGTTTGCTCGAGTCCGGCGGCCGGTGCTCGACATGCTGGAGAGGGCGGGGGTTCTCGAACGGCATGGTCGCTCTGCGATCTATCTGGAGGTCGATGACGCCGTCGCCGCATACCGGTCACAACATCGAAACGACGACGGGACAGAGGCTTGACCTGGGAGGAGGTCGATGAGGCTATGACCGGTGGGGGTATGACCTGGCAGGACCTGGTCGGGGCGAGCATCTATCTGGTCGCCGGCGGCATCATCTTCTGGCTGATCGGCCGCTGGAGGCGTCGTCTGCTCGGCAAGCCGGGTGGTCAGTCGGAACAGGTGGTGGCCCTGCTGGCGCGAGTGGGCCAGATGCTGGTCCTGGCGATCTTTATCGGGGCTGCGTTGACAAAGCTCGGATCCGACGTCGGGTTCCTGACGGTGATGGTCCTGGTGGCCCTTCTGATAGCGGTTTTGGGGGCGCGACCGGTCCTGGAGGGTATGGGGGCCAGCGCGGCGCTGACGTTGCGGCCTGCGTTCAAGGTCGGAGACGAGATCTCCATTGGCGACTTTCAAGGGGAGGTCGTCGAATTCACCAACCGCAGCACTGTCATCCGACAACCGGACGCGACGACGGTGCACATTCCGAATGTCGAGATGCTCAACAAGACTGTCGTTGTTCTCACTGTGGACGAAGATCGCCGGTCGGAAGTCTTGATGACGTTGGCGTTCGGCACTGACCTCGAACATGCCGAGTCGGTGGTAGCCGACGCCCTGGGCCGTGTTGAGGAGATCACCCGGGTCGATTCGGTACAAGCAACGTCAGTGGTTCAGGGCATTTCTCTCTCGATCAAGTTCTGGCACGCTCCCTCTATCAACGCCACCGGGAATGCCACAGATGCGGCTATTCGCGCGTCGATGACGGCCCTCGAGAACGAAGGCGTTGAATTCGCTCCACCGATCACGGTCAGCACCTCCGAGGGTCACCGGTCGGTGGAGTCGTGAAATCGAAGATGCAGGTTTCAGAGCCGCAGCTGAAAGGGGCTCAGCAATGAGTACAGAGGTCGCGTCCAAACGGCGACACGGGATTCAGTTCTTCGCTGCGCCGTCCGACGCCGCTCGCGTGCGGCGGGTATCCGATCTGGTGCCAGCAGTGCTCGGCTCGTCGATCATTCTGCTGCTTGTCTTCGTCGCGGCCGACGGCACCACGTTCGACGCGGCCTGGGCAGATCTTGTGGCCGAGACGCCTGACTGGATCGTTTGGCTTGGCCAAGCCGGCTACACGGTTGGGTTGTTGTACGGAGCGGGCCTGGTGATGGGGGTGGGTTTCGTGGCTCGCGGCCGCCTGGAGTTGTTGCGAGACCTCTTCCTGGCGGGTGTCCTCGCTGTCGGCGCTGCGGCGTTGTTGAGCGGCGTCGTCGACGATCAATGGCCCGAAGTGCCGGTTACCGACCTCGGCGACACAACGACGACCTTCCCGGCGTTTCTGATCACAGCCCTCGTTGCCGTTGAAGCGGCTGCCGGGCCACACCTCAGTGCGCCGGCGAGGCGGTTGGGCGGATGGATCGTTGCCGGAGCGGTGGCGGGAGCAGTCATTGGTGGGGTGAGCGAGCCAAGTGATGTCGTGGCCGGGCTGTTCGTCGGTTTGGTCGCCGCGGCGCTTGTACGCCTGGCGTTCGGTACTTCGGCCGGGGTGCCATCGCTGGGCCGGATCAGCGATGGTCTCGAAGAGCTTGGGACCCCGGTGGATAATCTGCAGTACGCACCTCTGCAGCCCCGCAGCTCGACGATTGTTTACGGGTCGCTGGGCGGCGAAGAGTTCCTGGTGCGTGTTCTGGGTCGCGATGCTTGGGACAACCGGCGGTCGGAGCGGGTATGGCGTTTCGCTTGGTATCAAGATGCCAGGCCGCAGTACGGCTCTAGCCCTCGTGAGCAGGTGGAACACGAGGCGCTCGTTGCTCTGATTGCCAAGAACGCTGGGGTGGCGGTAGGAACGCCACAGGTAGTCGGCGTGACCAGCCTGGGTGACGCGATCATCGGTGGGGAGATATCTGGGACCCCCCTGAGCGATTTCGACGCCGATGACATCGAAGACGGCTTACTGGCCGAACTCTGGAGCCAGGTCAAGCTCTTTCATGCGGCTCGTTTGGTTCATGGCCGTCTAAGCACTGAGTTCGTTCTGATCGATGACGGTCGGCCAACGCTCAGCAACTTCGTGGACGGCTCTGTTTCTGACGAGCATTCTGCCCAGCACGAAGACGTCGCCGAACTTCTGGCCTCACTGGCGCTCCTCGTGGGTTCAGAGCGGGCCATCGCTTCTGTCTGTCGCGCTTTCACCGAAGACGAACTGGCAGACGTGCTGCCAGTCATGCAACCGGCCGCCCTCAGTCCCGAGACCAAACACGCAGCTCACAAGGCCAAGCTCAGCATGGGGGACCTGCGCGACCAGCTGGCCGACGAGATCGGTGTCGAGGTTCCCGAGCTGGAGAAGATCCAGCGGGTCAGCGTCGGCGGTATCGCCATGACGGCGGTCACCGTCTTCGCCGCCTACCTGGTGATCTCCGGGCTTGCCGACGTCGGGCTCGACACGATCGTCGACTCGCTAGCCGATGCCGATTGGGGACTGGTACTGGTTGCGCTGGTTCTGACCCAAATGACCAACGGGTCTGATGCGGTCACCCTGGCTGCACTGTCGCCGAAGCCGGTGCCCATTGGCGTCACTACGCTCGAACAGCTCGCCATCGGGTTCATAAACCTGGTGACGCCCTCAGCGGCTGGCCGTGTCGCGATGAACATCCGCTTCTTCCAGCGGTTCGGTATCAGCTCGGTCACAGCGTCGACAACGGCGTTGGTCGCTTCTCTGCTTGCCTACGTCGCACAGGCGTTCTTGTTGTTGCTCACACTTCTAGTCGCCGAGGAGAGCCTCGATCTCAGCGGGCTCGAGACTGATGGAGCGGTCTTGCGCCTGGTGGCTTTTGCTGTCGTGATCATCGCCGTTGCGGTCGTAGTCGTCATGATCGTCCCGAAGTGGCGCCACTGGCTCGAGGACACAATCCGCAAACCACTGCAGGAGGTCAAGAATTCGTTGTCCGTGCTGCGTAAGCCGAAGAACGCAATCGAGGCAGTGGTTGGTGCTCTGACAACCGAGCTCCTCTATGCCGGCGGGTTGATGTTGTGCGTGATCGCCGTCGGGGAGTCGGTGAGCCTCGGAGAAGTGTTGTTTATCAACATATTCGTGTCGTTCTTCGCAGGCCTGATGCCGGTGCCTGGCGGCGTTGGCGTGGCCGAGGCCGGTCTCACCGCCGGACTGACGGCGGTAGGTGTGGATCCGGATTCGGCGCTGGCCGCAGTGATCATCTACCGCCTGTGTACCAACTACCTCCCGCCAATCTGGGGTTGGGTCAGCTTCCGCTGGCTGACTCACCATCACTACCTCTGATCGGCCTCGTTGGAAGCAAACGGTCGACAACCCGCGCGGGACTGGCCGCCCCAAGGGAGCGGCCAGTCCACGTTTGTTGGTTCGCCCAGCTTCGGCACCAAAGGTGCGGATGCTGGTGGAGCTCAGCTGTAGGTGATGTCGCGCCCATGGGCGGTCAACGCCCAGATCACAGCGACGCAGACCGAGATGATGACTATTGACCAGAGTGGGTAGTAGGGAAGCCACGCGAAGTTGACGATCGCACCGATGCCGGCCGCGACGACGCCGACAGCCCTGCCCCATGGGTTGCCGGAAAAGATGCCGATGCCCGACAGCACGAGGATGATGCCCCAAATTATGTGGATCCAACCCCAAGCCGTGACATCGAACTCGAAGACCCACTCCTCGCCGATCACGTAGAACTCGTCGTTAACGAGCGCGACCAGGCCCTGAATAAAGTCCATCACTCCGATCACGATCAACATGATCGCTGCGAACCCGGCCCAACCCACAGCCCAGCTGCTGTAGTCCGGCGGTCGTTGACCTACTTCTGCCATATCAAATGTCCTTTCGCGTTGGCGCCGTCACCCGCATAGGTCCAGCGCTAGCGTTGGACCGTAAGGCTGCGGCGCTACTCCTGCTATCCAGATACGGCCTGGAGTAGCGGTGGAGATACTGATCGACGACTGTAGGTCAGCCCTGGCCGACCAACAATTTCGCTCGATCCGCTAGCAGGACGAGTGTGCACCGCCAAGAACTCAAGCCCGTGACGGCGACTCTCGGAGCGTGTCGAGCAGTTCGGGGCGGAACTGTTCCATATAGAGGCGGTAGTAGAACCCACGAGCAGCCATGAGTTCGTCGTGTGGCCCGACCTCGGCGATGCGGCCTTCGTCCAAGACGATGATCTGGTTGGCATCACGAATTGTCGACAGTCTGTGCGCAATGACGAAGCTCGTGCGTTCCGCGAGGAGTACGTCGAGCGCAGCCTGGATCCTGCGTTCGGTCCTGGTATCGACGCTCGAGGTTGCCTCGTCGAGAACTAGAACGTCGGGGTCGGCCACGATGGCTCGGGCGATCGTCAGTAGCTGACGTTGGCCCTGAGACAGGCTTTCACCACGTTCGAGAACGGTGTCGTAGCCGTTTGGCAATCGTTGGATGAACTCGTGGGCATTGGCCTGTTTGGCCGCATCGACGCACTCGTCGCGCGTGGAACCTTCACGTCCGTATTGCAGGTTGTACATGACCGTTTCGCTGAAGAGGAACGGCACCTGGAGCACTACGCCGCAGCGCTGACGCAGATCGTCGAGACGAATGTCGACAATGTTCACGTCGTCGATGGCAATCTCACCCGACTCGATGTCGTAGAAACGGGTCAGCAGGTTGATGATCGTCGACTTTCCCGCACCCGTCGGACCGACGAGGCCCACCATCTGGCCGGCGGGGACGTGGAAGGTGTTGTCGAACAAGATCTGTTTGTCTGGCACATAGCTGAAATCCACGTGTTCGAAGTCGACCTTGCCGTCGGCTCGGGGCATGGCCCTGGCATCAGGGCCGTCGAGGATGTCCGGCTCGGTGTCGAGGATCTCGAACACCCGCCGGCCACCTGCAACTGCCGAACCGATCTGGCTGATGACCTGTGACAATTGCATCATCTGGCCGCCGAACTGTTGCGCGTAGCCGACGAACGAGACGACGTTCCCCACGCTGATCGACCCGCTTACGGCCCGGACACCTCCTATGAGGGCGACCAGCGCGACGGCGAGGTTGTTGACGAGCCTGACCGCCGGCTGCATCAGGTAGGAGAGGAACTGCGAGCTGCGGTCGACGGTCCGGGCGGCGTCCGAAAGCTCGCGGACCTCTTCGGCGCTCTCCCCTTCGCGCACGAATGCCTTCACGGTCTTCTGGCCTTGAACGACCTCCTCCACATGAGCGTTCAGCTGCCCGACGTTGTGTTGGAACGACGAGAAGTCGGCCTGAATGCGGCGGCCCAACACACCCATCACCAATGCGGCCATGGGCACGATCAACAGCACGACCCCGGCCATCAAGGGGTCGAGGGTGAGCATGATCACGATCATTGTCACCAGCGTGATACTGGCGGCAATCAGCCTGGAGATTGCCGCGGAAAAGAACTGGTTGATCGCTTCTATGTCGGAGGTGATTCGGGCGTCGAGATCACCCGCTTGCTGGGTGTCGTAGAAGCGGAGCGACAACGTTTGCATCGTCGAAAAGAGGTCGTTGCGGAGCTCTTCCATCGCTCGTTGAGCGAGTACAGCCAGCTGGCGGTTCGCGAGGTAGGTGAACGCGCCGGCCAGGACCGCGAGGCCGATGATGGTGGCGGCGCTTCGCCCTACGTTCGACGAGTCCCCCTGGGCCAAGTCGTCAACTGTCGAGCCGAAGACCATTGGCTGGAACGACATGATCATCGATCCGGTGACCAAGAACAGAATCGCCACGATCATCCGGAAGCGCTGACGCGCGAAGTATCCGAACAGCCGACGCAGCGTGCCTGGCTTCTTTTTCACACTGCTACTCATCGTTGCTCCAACAGTTCGACGACCTCGTCGATCGAACCGAGCTGAGACTCGACGATTTGGGCGTAGGTCTCCGATGACGCCATCAGCTCTGCATGGCTTCCGATTGCGTCGACCTCGCCGCGGTCGAGCAAGACGATCTTGTCGGCACCGATGGCTGTCGAGATTCGCTGAGCAACTATGACAACGGTGCGGCCACGCAACGCCTCCCGCAGGTGTTGTTGGATCCGGGCCTCGGTCGCGACGTCCACAGCCGATGTCGTGTCGTCGAGGAGCAGAATGCGCGGGTCGATTGCCAATGCCCGGGCAAGGCTGATCCGCTGCCGTTGTCCGCCCGACAAGTTGTTGCCTTGTTCGGCAACCTCGGAGTTGTAACCGTTGACTTGAGCACAGATGAACTCGTGGGCGTCAGCGATAACTGCCGCCTCCTGAATGGCCTCGAAAGGCGCACCTGGCGCGCCGTAGCGGAGGTTTTCGGCGATGGTGCCCGCGAACAGAGCCGGTTGCTGTGGTGCTATGCCGATCTGTTTCCGGAGCGCCGCGATCTCGAGATCGCGCACGTCGTGGCCGTCGATCAGGACCGCCCCTTCGGTCGTGTCGTAGAAACGGGGGATCAGGTTTATGAGCGAGGTCTTACCCGATCCGGTTTGGCCGAGGATGGCCACTGTTTCGCCAGGCTCGATGGTGAAGTTGAGGTTCGCCAGCACCGGGACCGAGCCCGGTTCACCTGAGTCGTCGAGGTACGA
>JBPCTU010000271.1:0-5358 GCA_051011515.1 Acidimicrobiales bacterium | reverse complement strand
CGCATCCGCCCCGCATTCCGGCGTCGATGTCCTCTTTGGTGGCCTGACCGCGGTCGAACATCTCCATCGCCTGCAACAGGTAGGGAACGAGGAGCCGATTCACGACGAAGCCGGCGCGATCGCCGGTGCGTATCGGGCTCTTGCCCAGGGTGTCGGTGCAGAAGGCCTCCACCTTGTCCATCGTGGCTGCGGACGTCTTCTGGGAGTGGATGAGCTCGACCAGAGGCTGCACCGTGGCTGGGTTGAAGAAATGCATCCCGAGCACCTGTTCGGGGCGGTTGGTTGCGGCGCCGATCTCGACGATGGGAATCGACGACGTGTTCGACGCGAGGATGCCGTCGGACTTGACGACCGAATCCAGGGTCTTGAAGACCTCGAACTTCACCTCGGCCAGCTCGATGACTGCTTCGATGACGAGGTCGGCCTCGGCAAGCTCGTCGTACTTCGTGGTGAAACTGAGGTTCCCGAGTAGGGAGTCGCGATCGTCTTCGGACATCTTGGACCGCTCGACGGCCTTGTTGGCGCTCTTTTCGAGTCGACTCTGCGCCGCTTCTGCGAGGGCTGCATCAACCTCGACCACGACGGTTTCAACGCCGTTCTTTGCCGCGACTTCAGCGATCCCTGAACCCATGGTTCCGCCGCCGATGACCCCAATCTTCTGCATGTCAGATGCGTCCTTGTTGATCGATTCGAATTCGGCCACGACAGTACCCGGTCGCCAACTCCGACCAACAAGTGCAGCCATGTGTAGCCAGGGGCGAGGAGCGGCAAAGCGCCTGGCAACCCTGCGGGTTGCTTGGCGCAGCCGGGCAACCCTGCGGGTTGCTTGAGCAGCCAGAGGCCCCAAAGGGGCCGAAGCTGCGATTGCGGAACAACCCAGGCGCGAGGGACGAGCGCCGGAACCCCGCCTCAGGCGCAGCCGCAGGCCCACAAGCGTGGGCCTGCGGAAGATTACTGTCACACCCCTTCTGCATAATTCGAACATGAACAAACAACTCCAGCTTCTAAAGTCAGCGGGGGCATGGCGTTTGGACGACGAGACGCGACAAATCGGGCGCCAAGGCATCAAGGACGCGCGGAAGGCACTACGCGATAGCCGGCCCAGTTACGCTGTCCCCACCTCGAAGGCAGCCTGATTTTTCGACTCGATTTCTAGCCATAAGGGCCACAGCAGCCTCAGCGGCCCCACTCCCCCAGTCTCACCTGCACTCCCCTAGGTCTTGTACAACGCGCAACCAGGGGTAGAGAGTGACAACACCGGCCGGAAAGAGTCTCCGTGGGCGACGGCTCATCACAGCTGCTGCGGTGGCTTCAGTGCTGTTGGCAGCCTGCGCTGGGGCACCGAATGGCCCGTCACCTCCTCTTGCGCGGGTCGTGGAGGTGATTGATGGGGACACCATCGTGGTCCGCTCGGGTTCGGTCGAGGAGCCGGTACGCCTCATCGGTATCGACACGCCCGAGATCGCACACCACGGACAGCCTGGCGAGTGCGGCGGTGCCGAGGCCGCGGCACGCCTCGCCCAGCTCATTCCACCCGGCGCAGTTGTATCGCTCAGGCGCGACGTCGAGGCTAGGGATCACTTCGGGCGTCTTCTGGCGTACGTCGCGGCTGGAGCCGAGGACCTCAGTGTCGTCCTCGCCGCTGAAGGACACGCTGTTGCCCTGGCCATACCGCCGAATCTTGCATTGTCCGACGTGGTCGCCACCGCCGTAGACCAGGCGCGCCGCAGCGGCCTGGGAATATGGGAGCGCTGCCAGCTGAACGGCTAGCGCTAATTGTCGCTTCGCTACTTAATGAACCCTCACCCGGGCTACCGTCGCTGACAATGAGCAACCTCTCGGAGAAGCTGGGATACGAACCCGACGCGAAACTGCTCATTGTTTCGTGCACCAATCTCGGTCAAGCACATGGCACGAACCTCGCTGTATACGAAGCGATCCGAACGGGCTTGGCCACCAGCGGATCACTGATGGTGCCCTGTGCGTGGTCCAGGGACGCCGCTTCGAGATACCGAGGCGAAGACATCGGTGTTCAGCTCACTCTGAACTCCGAACTAGACCGCTACCGCTGGGGCCCGATAACGATGTCCCCATCGTTGTTCGATGGCGACGGGGGCCTTCCCCGAACGTTGGAGGATCTCTGGGACCACGCCGACATCGACGAGGTGCGCCGTGAGTGCCGAGCCCAGATCGAACGAGCCGTCCTGTGGGGGTTCGACATCACCCACCTCGACAGTCATCTAGGAACATTGCATCGGCGGCCGGAGTTCTTCGACGTGTATCTGGATCTCGCGTGCGAGTTCGAGCTGCCCATCACGCTCTCCGGGTCCGACGAAGAACGGGCAATCGGGTTTCCAGCGCGCTCGCTGGCCGAGGAAGAGGGGATCCTCACGCCCGACCATGTGGTCGAGGCCCGGGGCCGCCCGACTCGCCAAGTCATCGAACACGTGTTGTTCAACCTTCAGCCTGGGGTGACAGCTTTGTCTGTGAGCCCGGCCATCGACGCACCAGAAATCAGGGGTTTGGATCCCAAATGGTCCGGCCGCGTCGAGGACTACCTGGTCACGAGCCACGATGCCGGGATGAGACACCTCTTGGAGAGATCCGGAGCCGTCACCGTCGGCTACCGAGAGCTACGAGCGGCGCAACGATCCTGACCGCCTAGCAAGACCCGACCCGGAACTCCAAACAAGCCGAGTGCCGCTAGCAGGGCCACGACCAGCTCTAGTCAGAGGTGAGTTCGGCCATTCGCGCCCAGAGTTCTCGCTGCGCGTCGCTTCTCCGCCAATCGCGATGGTCGACCACGAACTTCCGGTACTCACCGTCGATCTTGAGGCGACCCTGCATGTATGCGACATCGGCATCGAGCTCGCCGTTCAGAAGACGAAGCGCGTCGGGCGACTTGACCTGGATGAAGACCTCTGCGTCGGCGTTCTTGCCGAGCGCCGCCTCGGCCAGGCGCCCGGAACGCCACTCCAAGAAGAAACGGACCTTGCCGTCTGGGGCACCGGCGACCTCGTATTGCACCGTCAGATCCACTCCGTCGACCTCGGGCAACCCCTCGGCCTCGGCGACCAGCGTCTCGAGCCACTCCGCGCTCAGGAACGTGACCGCCATCAGATCGTCTCCCAACCTGGAACGCCTGCAAAGAGGTCAGCCTCGGGCACCGACACGGGTACACGCGCTTCGGCGAGTATGTAGTCGTCCCATGGGTAAGCCGCAGCTGCCCTCTCGGGCGGCAAGCCGAACCAGAACGGCGACTCCGGGTCTACCTGCGTGGCATGCGCAAGCAAGGCGTCATTGCGCCGGTGGTACCACTGCGCAACGTCCACCCAGGTGGTGACACGGTCGTCGGTGGATGGTCGGGTGAACCAGTCGCTGGTGTAAGGGGACTCCAGATCCATCTCGCCGTAAAGGGCATGCAACGCCTCGAGGCGCGCCCGACTCCAGGTCGAGTAGTAGAGCTTCAGCGGGGTCCATGGTTCACCCGCATCGGGATACGCGTTCGGATCTCCTGCGGCGTGCCACGCGGGCACGGTGATGTCGTGGACCATCAAGTGATCGGGGTGTCGGTACCCCTGCTGATCGTCCGAGTAGGTGACGATCACGTCGGGTTGCTCGGTCCTGATGATGGCGACAAACCGACCAACAGCTTCTTCGAGAGGCGCCTTCGCAAAGGAGTCGGGATGGTGGTTGGCGTCAGAGTCCTCCATGCCCGAGTCGCGATAGCCGAGGTAGTGCACCTTGTCGTAGCCGATG
The DNA here is from genome assembly GCA_051011515.1 of Acidimicrobiales bacterium. Classification (GTDB taxonomy): domain Bacteria; phylum Actinomycetota; class Acidimicrobiia; order Acidimicrobiales; family UBA8592; genus JBPCTU01. The sequence goes on along the minus strand of JBPCTU010000271.1, from coordinate 1,599 downwards.
ATCTTGGCCGCAGTTGCCAGTTCCTCGCGGCGAACCTCGGTCATGTTCTGGCGGATCTCGGGTCGATCCATGGCGGCGTTGAGGATGTCGCCTTCCTCGCCGCCGGTGCAGCACGCGAGAACTGAATGGACGCCCGCGTCGGAGTACTTGGCCACAGAGCCCGCGCCTTTCGACGACTCGTCGTCGGGGTGGGCGTGCACCGACAGGAGCGAAAACTTGGTGTCTGGCACGAGCGCGAATCGTATCCGCTTCAAACCGAGATCCCCGGCGGGCCCGACGAGATCAGGGGCATGAGGCCACCACGCACGCCACCGACTCAAGGGTGGGACGGCCCCGCCGATGGTGATGACGTGAGATCCGCCCTGATCTTTGTGGCCGCCGCTGCCGCCGGCACGATCACCGCCCTAGTCTTTTCGCCGTTGTGGCTGCTGGGTGCCCTGATTGCCGGTCTCGTTGTCGCCGCAACGAGCCGTGACAACAGCAGACCACTAGCAGAACCCACAGTGTCGACCGTGTCTGCTTTCGAGGCTCAACGCCACGACGCCGTGCTTCAACTGAGCCCAACGCTGGAGGTGGTCGGCGCAACTCCCTCGGCCGCATCCGTGCTCGGTCGGCCCGCGGAGGATCTCAGGGGCGCCGAGCTATCGGACCTCATCTCGGCCAAGGACTTGGCGCGGCTAGAACACGGCATCGAATCGATCGATGGGATCGACCTGGCGATGGTGTCGATGCCACTGACACTCCGCTCGACGGAGTCCTGGCGCGAGGTCGAAGCCACAGTGGCCGCTGACACCCGCAGGAGCAGCGCTCCGGGGTTCGTAATGCTTGTTCGCGACAACAGCGCTCAGGAACAGCTGCGCGACCGTGCCCGTGCCAGCCAGCGCGAGCTCGAGGCCGTCGCCGAACTATCCCGGCTGGCCCTTCAGGGCGGCGAAGAGCAGACATTGCTCGGAGCCGGAGCGACAGCAGCACAACGAGCCTTGGACGCTGAGTCAGTTGAGCTCTGGGCTGTTGCGGACAACGAAGCCGCTTTGTTGACCGGACTGGGGCCCGGAGGGGTATCAATACATCGAGACTCGGCGACAGCAGAGAACAGAGCCCGAGCGCTTCAAGTGGCCGACGTCGATGACACCATCATCGAGTCCGATCGAGCATCCAACGGCTCCGATGTCTTGTCGGTGCCGATGCGCGGCCACAACGAGGTGCAGGGCGCCGCAATCGTCCGATCAAAGAATGGCCGCTCGTTCGGTGCTGCCGATGCCGCACTGTTGGAGAGCATTGCAGGCGTGTTGGCTCTGGCACGCCGACAACGGGGCGCCGAACAAGATGCCTTCCGACGCTCACGGCACGACGAGCTGACTGGCTTGGTCAATCGGGACGTCTTCCTCGAACGTCTACAAACCCGGGTCGACCGATCCGGAGACGCCCGAGAGATGATCGGCGTCCTGTTGATCGACCTGGACCATTTCAAAATCATCAACGACAGCTTGGGCCACACCGCTGGAGACGCACTGCTGGAAGCCGTCAGCAACCGGCTCGCAACCGGACTACGACCCGGAGACACGCTGGCACGTTTCGGTGGCGACGAATTCGTCGTCT
>JBPCTU010000270.1:0-3974 GCA_051011515.1 Acidimicrobiales bacterium | reverse complement strand
CCAACAACGCGGTGTTCATCCAGGATCAGCTCGACCGCTCGATGTCCGGTCAGCGGCTCGATGCCGCGGTCCAGACACGCCTTGAGCAGCCGACCCACCAGAGCCTGACCACAGCCTCGCTCGTTCGCCGCCTCCCGCCGTTCGAGTTCGCCGGGGGCGAAGCCGTCGACGACTCCTCGCCCAAGCGTCGTTTCGTTCATGACGACATGGGGCGACACCTGCCTGCTCGTCGTCACACGATCGGCCCATTCGCCCAAGTCGGCAAAGGGGAACAAGGGGCACTCGAGTGAACGCCCCCCATCGGTCTTGCCACCCGGATGTTCGGGGTGATAGTCGGGGAAGTTCTCGACGATTTCGAATTCGACCGGTGTGTTGGCTTCGAGCCACTCGAGCATCTCCGGACCGCCATCGATGTAAGCCTCGGCCAGCTCGGGCGAGATCATGTCGTGAGAGAGCGACTCCAAGTAGGTCAGCGCGTCCTCGCGGGAGTCGGTGTAGCCGTACGTTTCCATGTGCGGATTGCATGGAATCCAAATCATCCCGCCCGACATCGCCGAGGTGCCCCCGACCAGGTCGCCCTTCTCGAAGATGGCAACACTGGCCCCATGCCCGTGCGCGGTGACCGCAGCGGTCAACGCGGCAGCCCCGGTACCCAGAACGATTACGTCGACTGACTCCATCACATGCCTCCGAGCGCGAAAGTTACTCGCTTCCAGCGCTCGCCGACGTCAAGACCTGCTGAGTCAGACGGCCGCCAACTCGAACACAGGGATCACTCTTGGAGCAGCCTTCGTCTCATACTCACCGAACTGAGGCATCAAGGAAGCCTGCTCTTCGAAACGCTTCGACCGCTCCAGCTCATCGACTTCGGTGAGTCTCGCCGTGAACCGTTCGGAGACGATCTCCACCTCGATCTCTGGAGTTGAGACAAGGTTGTGAGGTGGCACAAACCTTCGCACCGCCCCCGAAATTTCCGCCCTTGCGAACGACTCGAGAGTTATCGGTCGTCCCAGCGGATCCGGAGCATGAGATCCAGGGATTCGCCTGGCTCCAACCTCCAACCACCACCGAGGTTGAAGGCATTGGGCGGATCGGTCTGGGGTTCCACACAGACCAAGTGATCGAGCTCGTCGAAAACCACCCAGGTAGCAGTCGGCGACTCGAGCCTGACACCGAAACCATCACCCCAGGTGAGGGACGGGGTGGTGACAACTCCGCCGAAGCAGTCATCCCAGGGGCCCAGCGGCGGATCGATGTGATGACCGGTTGGAAGGTGATCTGGGCCCCGTTCCCACATGTAGCCGGGTTCGATGACCAGGGCGGCGCGGTTGTCGGCCACCACTCGGTTGAAGCAGGGGTGCCAGCCCAACACGACCGGGATCGGCTGATCACCGGAAGTGATTGTCAGCGTGCAGGCAATCGAAGCGGGGTCCAGGGAGTACACCACCTGGGCCACGCCACCCATGGGCCAATGACCATGGAGGTCGAGACCCATGGTGCCGGCCTCGGCGACATCCCAAGTGATGTTGGTACCCAAGCCATGAATTTTGTGGGGCCCCATGTCAGGTTCGAAACGGTAATCGGCACCCGAGAAGGTGAAGCGCCCCTGCCCAAGGCGCCCGGCCCACGGGACCATCGGGTAGCAACCGGCTTGAAGACGCTCGCCCAGAACCGGCGCGAGCAGATCGTGCCCGTGAACAACCAGTCGCGCGAGGCGGCCACCAGCGGGGTCCAACTCCGCCAAGACTCCATCGGCCTCCAACGTCAGGGCACCCATACACAACACCAGAGGACGTCGGATACGCGGGTCGACGACGACGAAGCCACTAAGCCGTACCACCGATAACGAGATCGTTGAGTCGCTCGAATCGCGGGCGCACGACATCGGCGATGGTTCGACTTCGATCTTGCGGGCCAGCCCAAGCAGCCTCGGCCCAGAGCGCTCTACCGACCATGCAGCCAGACGAGCCGGCGTTCAGCGCCACTGCGACCTGGTCATAGAAGAGACCGAAGTCACCACCTCCCGACAACAACGTCCATGGAACTGGAATCAACTCATCCATGCGTAGACAGGCGTCAAGCCAAACGTCGTGGTCAGGCTGGTGGACCGGATCGACCGGGAACGGCATCTTCAACAATCCGGCGCCAATCGTGGAGAAGCGAGCCGCAGTCTCCAACACGACCTCGAGTCGCTCGGCGGGATGCTCCAACCCGTAGAACAGCGGTTCAAGCACGAGCGGCAACCCGACTCGGTCCGCATCGGCGACGATTGTTTCAGCGACCGTCTGTTGCGCGGAAGCGTTCTGTCGATCGGGATGGTAGGGCAGTAGCAACTTGACAGCCGAAGCTCCAGCGTCGAAGGCAGCTTCCACCGACCAACCGTCGAGAACTCGGGTGGCCGCAGTGGCAGGATCACCCAGATAACCCTGTGCTTCGAGGGCCGCGATGAAGCCGACGTCGTCGGCCAACACGCCAGCGTTCTGGACCTGTGGGATCGAGTATTCCGGCTCGAGCATGACCCCGGTAGCCAAGTCACCGAGTCCTCGGACCAGGTCTATCTTCAGTGATGTCAGTTCGGCTGCTGCTATCGCGTCGGGGTCGTCGGGCGACAGAAACGCCTTGAGCGAATCACGGTGATCGATGGCCAGAACGCAGAATCGGCCATTGACCGAGATGGCGTCAAGAGCCATTGGTAACTACCGGCAGGCCCCACTCGCCGGCGTTCCAATCCGCTTCGATCCAGGTGTGGTCAGAGTGAAAACATGGGGGTGTGGCCCGGGCGTCGTCGACCAATTCACCTGCGAGGTAGTTGAGGAAATACATGTTCGAACCCGGGCAGGCAACCGACGTGTGATACCCCTTCGGCACCAGGGCGACGTCACCATCGCCAACCACGACAGAGTCGTCGAAATTCTCCTCATTGAGCCAGTTCCGGTGAATTGCATACCCTTCCGGGCGATCGAGGCGGAAGTAGTAGGTCTCCTCGAGGTATGGCGAACCATCTCGCCCGTCGTGACAATGTGGCGGCCAGCCCGACCAGGTTCCACGAGGCACGTAAACCTCGTAGAGGATCAGTCTTTCTGCAGGAATCGGCGGTGCAAGAGCGTGTACTACCTGACGATGAGCGGCCCCGCCGCCGCGAACTTCGCTTCGCATCTCGCTCGGCTCGATCACCCGCAGCGGCAACTTGCCTTCAGCCGGAGCCGACCCGACCGAGGCGGTGAACCGCTCTGAACTCGTTATCTCGATGCTCATTCCCGGCGGGACGTAGACGATGGTGGGCATCTGCTCGAAGACCGACGTCCGAGAGAGCTCGAAGGACTGGTCGCCCACCGAGACCACACCGGCCCCGGCGAGGGGCACCACCGCCACCTCGCGGTCATGTTCCAACGCGCTGAATGGCGCGCCAGGGGCCACCTCGACAACAGAGAAGGCGAGGTAGTCCCAACCAGCGGTCTCGGGCGTGATCTCCAGCAGCACTCCGGGTCCTGCCGAGGGCTGAACCGGACCTGATTCCGACGTGGTCATTGTGTGCTCCCTGAGTCGACAAGTTGACGGGATTGCTCTTCGCTACGGAAACGGGTCAACAGCTCTCGAGCTGATAGCGGCTCGTTCCCAAGGATCTCGGCCGTCCTACGGACCGCAAGGCTCGTGTCGTAAGGAATCGGCGAACCGGGCATCGAGTCCGGATCAGCCGGACCACTTCGCAACAAAGCGCGATCCAGCTCGAACACTTCGCAAGCGAGCTCGGCGAGTTCCATACGGCTCATGGCGTCGGCTCCGCAAAGGTGAAAGATGCCGCCGACGTCCCCCAGCTCGCCTATCCGATGGATCAGCTCGCCGCACTCGCTGGCCAGACTCGGCGTCGCGACCATGTTGATGTCGTCAGCCTCCCAGACGACGAACTCTCGGCCGTCGGCCAGCGCGTCGACCAACGAACCAACGAAGTAGCCGAAACCACAATCCTGCGATCT
>JBPCTU010000269.1:0-3799 GCA_051011515.1 Acidimicrobiales bacterium | reverse complement strand
ACCCAGGGCGTAGCGGCCGACGAGAGCGAGCCGTACCGCCGCGCCCTCGACGATGACGACGTGCTCCGAACCGTCTTCAACTACTACCGGGCGCTGCCCCTCTGGTCGCGCGATCCGGTGGCGCCGGTGTCGATGCCGACCACCTTCATCTGGCCCACCGGCTCCACGAACGTGTCACCAGTCGCCGTCGACACCATGCCCGAGTGGGTGACCGGGACCTACACGCTCCACATCATCGAGGACATCCACCAACCCGCCCTCCAAGCCGCGCCCGAGATACTCACCGACCTTCTCCTGACGCACCTCTCCGAACACACCCAGCAGTGAGAGCAGACGCGAACTATCGGACTGATGCTCCGCTCCTCAGGACCGGAGACGCCTGACTGGCGACCAGAGCGTTCGAGTCCACGGCGTGGCGACTGCCTCGAAGGAGGGAGCCAAACGGGGAGCCAACACCAGCGCACGTCCGCGCACACCAGCGGACGTCCACGGACAGCCGGCCCAGGTCAACCGGATGTCAGCGCACGACGGTTGGAGAAGACGCACACCCCGGCCGACTGCATGCCGATCGACGACGACCTGCGCTACCTGCCGTCTATCGCGACGGCCGCGACGCCATCGTGTCGTGGTCCAAACATCGGGCCCGCTACCAGGCCGAGGCGATGCCCGCTCCGCGTGTCTCAACGGTGAGGTGTTCGTTAGACCACGCCGACATGGTGATCTTCAACCTCGGCACGTCGTCACACAACGCTGAACCACACGTGGTTCCGGACGCTTGAGGCTCGGCGCGATGGGGCCTCTGACCCTCAGAGGTGGCCCTCGCAGGTGTCACCGTTGTCGTCGGAGTTCGTGCCGTCCGGACAGGTGGTGTTCTTCCAACCGACGTCAGTCAGATCGGCGCCGGTGAGGTCGGCCCCCGTCAGATCAGCTCCCCGAAGGAAGGCACCCGTGAGGTTGGTGCCGATCATCTGCGCTCCGGCCAGATCACTGAAACGCAACACGGCACTCGAGAGATCCAGCCCGCTCAGCTGAGCGTCGCGAAGATTCGTCTTCGGTCCGATGAGGTAGCCACCGCGCACGACGAAATCCGAGTTCGAAATGGTTGGCTGTCCAATGAGCCCACCTGAGCTGACGCCGTCAAAAGTGGCGAAGTTGAGATTCGTCCCGTCGAGGTCGACATCGGCGAGATTCGAATCGGTGAGATCCGCGAACACAAGTGTCGCTCCCGACAGATCGGCGCCGCTGAGATCGGCACTGATGAGCTCAACGCCGAAGAGGTCACCGTCAGGGACCGACAGCCCCGCCAGGTCAGCTCCGGGCAGCGGCTGGGCGTAGGCCCCGATGAGGTGACCGTTCCACAGCGTCCACTCGCTTGGAATCGCCACCGGTAGACCAACCAATCCGCCCGACCGGACGCCGTCGAGATCGGCAGACGACAGGTCCAGGCCCGAGACGATCGTTCCGTCGAGAAGCGCGTCATCGAAGGATCCGCTTATCTGGGCATTGGTGAGATCAGCATCGGTCCAGTCCGAGCCCGGGGCCACGACGTTGGCAGACCGCCCGGTGAAGTCGGTCTCGATGAGTACAGCGTCTCGAAGGTTCACCGATCCGTCGAAGGTGGCAGTGGTGAAGTCGACGTTGGAGAAGTCGTTGCCGCCCCCACTGCGTAGGTTCGGGTCCAGCTCGATCGTGGCGCCGCTGACGTTGACCGACACGAAGGATGAATCGGACACCACCAGGCTCACGTGCGCCCCGGTGAAGTCAGCACCGTCGAACACGGCGCCGAACGCCTCGGGTGCGAGCGGAGAGCTGAGCATCGCGTTCGTGAGGTTCGCCCCCGCCAGGTCGATTCCGTCGAGGGTGAGCCAGCGGAGATCGCGCCCCGCAAGGTCGGCGCCCGGCAGGGATGCATCGGTGAGATCAGCCGTGGGGCCGACCAGATATCCCATGGTCAGCGAATAGTCCGGCGGCAACGACGCCGGTGCACCGATGACGCCGCCCGAGGCCACGAAGAAGAAGTCGCCGAACGCCGTCGTCAGCTCGGTTCCGTCGAGATCCGCGCCTGTGAGCACAGAGTGGTCGAACCTCGCTCCCGTGAGGTCGGCGTCGCGCAAGTCGGCGCCATCCAGTCGTGCGTAGGTGAGATCGACATTCGTGAGGTCGCGTCCTGACAGATCCGCCGCTCGTAGATCGCAGAAGGCCAGGTTGTCGCCCGGCTGGGGATCGAAGCAGGGTTCGTTCTGCGCTTCGATGGCGCCCGTGTCGCACGCACCGTTGGCCGGACGCGGCTCACCACGGATGTCGATGCCGAGACTGCTGCACACCCCGGCGGGCCGGGTATCGATGGCTGGGCTCCCCACCAGGGGATGTACCGGAAAGGTCGTGTTGATGGGAAACAAGAGCAGCGGGTCGGTGTCGGACTGATCGCCCGTCGAGTCGAAGCCGCAGGACGACCCCGAGTCGATGTTGTAACCAAGCGACACCACCGGCCCCACACAGCCCACGTCGTTGTTCGAGACGATCGATGAAATGACCGTCGCAGGACCCGAGATGCCGACGTCGCTGTCGAAGATCGTGCTGAACGAGATCGAGGTCGTCCCGGCGGTCGTCTCGATTGCTGCTCGAGAAGAACGACTGTTCCTCACGTGCGAGTTCACGATATGGAGATCGGCGCCCTGATTGGCCACACCTAGCCTGACCTCAGAACCGAGGAGCATGACCGACCCCGAGTCGATGATGACTTCGGTCGTATCGACCCTGCTGAGCAGGACGCCGGCCTCGCCGGTCAGGACCATGGCCGGCTCGGCGTTGACGCCACCCCGGACCTCCACGTCGTCCAACTCCACGAGACCCTCGTCGTTGCTGATCTCGAACGCCCACCCGCTGGTCGCGACGATCTCGCCGCCACCGCGAATGACAACAGGCTCGAGGATGTCGATGTCGTTGTCGAGCTCAGTGTCGGGGCCTGGGCTCGTGCGGGTCACGTTTGCTCTACCCGGTACCACGATCTCCTGCACACCGGGCTGCACGTTTGCCTGCATCACGGCCGCACGAAGCGAGCAGAAGTTGGCGTTGCCACACAGCCCGTCGCTGAGGTCAGGATCGGGGAAGTCGAGGCCCGTGTTGACCACGTACGTCTCCGCATCCTGGTGACAGCCAACGAGCACCAACATGGCGCCAATGAACATGGCGATGCGGAGCCCCCGTCTTCGCCAACTTCCACCGTTCGATCTCCGCAAGCCTGTCATCTGAAGATCATACAATCGCTGCCCTCGCGGCTCCTTCGGTCGCCCCTTGGCGCTCGACGGGTTCAACGGGATCAAGCAGGATGCGTCCGCGACCTCAGTTGGACAAGGAGGACCCGGATGCGATTCACAGGCGTAGATCACCTCGGGCTGACGGTCACTGATCTTGATAGCTCGACGTCCTGGTACTGCGAGAATCTGGGCTTCGAGCCCCTGGTCCGGTACTCGAACGATGAGGTCGGAGCGGACGTCCAAGTGCTGCGAGGGCCGGACGTTGCCTTCCGCGTCAGCCTCCGTCGGTTCGCGACCGGCAGCCGCGAACCATTCGACGAGCGGCGCGTGGGGATGGACCACGTCGCCCTCGGCGTCGCCGACGACGATGCTCTCGACGCCTGGCAACAACGACTCGAGAGCGCGGGCATCACGTGTCGATCACTACAGCGACGACTGGTCAGAGCTGTGGTGGGTCCGAGTCCATGGTGAAGGGGCCGAGACCGAGGCCACCGAGCGATTCGTCGCTCTGCTCGGAGACCGCTACCCGCAGTACCGCGCTC
>JBPCTU010000268.1:0-3195 GCA_051011515.1 Acidimicrobiales bacterium | reverse complement strand
GGTGAGGTCTGGCAGGGTAACGGGCCCGGTGTGGCCCCCAGCGCAATAACTGGCACGGTTGACCCGTGCGACAGTACGGCGCTGGCGTTCTCATCGGAGTACATGGGCACGATCGACCCGCCGGTCTGGTACGCCGCCGATGGTTCCCTCATCTGCAAGAACAACGAGACTGCTTACCTAATTGCCGCCGGTGTGGATCACACGTTCGCGCGCTTCTCTGATTCTCCGACCCCAGGCAGCTCGACGTATGGAACGGGTGGCTACGGCATCCCCGACTCGCGAACCGTGCAAGACCAGTGCGGGCCTCCCCCCTCGTCTCGTCCAAACACGGTCGAGCTCACCACCGGTGTCTCGAACAGCGATCTCCGGTGCGGCCTCATCACCGCACGCAGTGGCAACTGTGCATCCTCGGTCCCTGGGCCGACAGGCGTAGCCAACCACGCTGCGCGGCTTCACCAAGGCGACCACGTCCAGAGCACATACACGTTCCTTGGTGAAGCCATGGACAACGAGCCGCTCTGGAACTTCCTGCGAACCGACATCGCCAGTGTCTCGGCTCCAACCTCTTGCCTGGACATGTACACCTACAAGGGCAACACGGCTACGTGGGATTACTACGACAAGCGCGACCAGATGATCCTGTGTCTGAACGCGTGGAAGAGCAATCCATATGACCCGATCTTCTCCGAAGACATCGTGAAGAGCGGTCGCTTCATCTTCGCCCCGAGGTTGGCGGAGGATAATCTTGACACTGGAGGCGGTGCTCCAACGGCGTGTCCGTCAAGCTCGGCTCCAAAGTGTGTCCACATCGATGACTGGGTGCCGATCTTTGTGCAGACGCTGTATGTCGCGCAGAACGGCTTGAGTTCAGAGTGCGACCCCAATAACGCCAACGTGGGTCGGCATCACGCGGGCCAGGAGTTCAGCTGCGGCTCGTCGAACCGCAACGTCGATGCGGCCGCGGCAATTGTCATCGGATGCGGAATGTTGCCCGACACGGTTTGCAGTCCGAAGTCCGGAAACCCGCATGACCCAGGTGGCGACCCGCTGGTGGCGGTAGGACTGACGAAGTAGCGGCTGACCACGGCAGAGTCAGAATCCACCGTCCTGCGGGGCAAGCGAGCGCACATGGTGGCCGACGCAGTCGCAGCCTGGCTTCTCGCTCGTCCTACTCGGAGTCGGTTTCGGACTCGTCCTGGTTCAGGTCAACCACCAACTTGCCATCCGCGTTGACCTCGATGTCGTACTGGAGAAGGCCCTCGCCGTCGGCTGGGTAGGTGGTAGCGGGGTCGCAGGTGTCGCGGAACTCCTGGTCGCCGATGATCCACTCGATACCTCGACGGCATCCCTCGGGGTCCGATGGCGAGCGGGCGTCGATCGCGTACCACTCGATCGCCGGGTCGTCTCCAAGGTGTTGCACGTAGATCGGGCGATTGCGACTGAGCGACGAGAAGAGCAGCGGGCCTTGCTGCTCGTCTATCAGCTCGGCGAAGTTCTCGGCGTAGCCGACCTCGAAGACATCGTCCCCGAGCTTGAACTGCACATCGCCGCTGTCGGCCACCCAAACGATCAGGAACAGCAATCCCACGCCGACCGCCAGGCTGGCGACAGCGAACGCGATGGTCTTGGGGAGGTTCAGCTTGGGGCCGGACGAAACGGGCACGAAGTGCTTCCAGAGTGGGGCGGCGGGGTTCGGGTCTCACTAGTATCACCCCCGCGCTCGATCTCCACCCATCGCGCGCGCACCGCCGACCGAAAAGGGGCAACGAAGCCGTGGATCTGTTCGAGTACCAGGGGAAGCAGTTCTTCGCTTCCTACGGAATGCCGGTATCGCCCGGCGAGGCGGCGTTCTCGGTGAACGAGGCGGTTGCAGCTGCGGAGTTGCTGGGGACCCCAGTGATGGTCAAAGCCCAGGTCCACACCGGCGGCCGGGGCAAGGCTGGCGGCGTCAAGTTCGCTCCCGATATCGATGCGGTGCGCGAGCACGCAAGCAACATCTTGGGTCTCGACATCAAGGGCCACATCGTGGGCCGTGTGTGGATCGAGAAGGCGTCCGACATCGCCGAGGAGTACTACGCCAGCTTCACCCTCGACCGTTCGGCCAAGAAGCACCTGGGCATGTTGTCGAAGGAGGGCGGTGTCGAGATCGAGACCGTGGCCGAGGAGAACCCCGATGCCATTGCCAAAATCTGGGTCGACCCGGTGGATGGACTGACCGAGGAGGCTTGCCGGGCCTGGGTCACGGCCGCGAACCTGCCCGATGCGGCAGTAGAGGGCTCGGTCGACATACTCCAGAAGCTCTACACGGCCTATGTCGACGGCGACGCCGATCTCGTGGAGATCAATCCGCTCATCCTGACTCCGGCGGGCGACGTCCATGTGCTCGACGCCAAGGTCACGTTGGATGGCAATTCGGTCTTCCGTCATCCGGACTACGCGCAGTACGAAGAGACTCAGACACGAGACGAGCGAGAGACAGCAGCTCACGAGAAGGGTCTTCAGTACGTTGGGCTGGAGGGCTCGGTCGGTGTCATCGCCAACGGCGCCGGCCTGGCCATGAGCACCGTCGACGTCGTCAACCAGGTCGGCGGCCAGCCCGCAAACTTCTTGGACATCGGGGGCGGGGCCAACGCCGACGTAATGGCTGGCGCCCTCGAGGTCATCAACAACGACCCGAGCGTTCGGGCCATCTTCATCAACATCTTCGGCGGCATCACACGAGGCGAAGAAGTTGCCAACGGAATCATCGAAGCCATGGGGCGAGTGGCGATCGACTCGCCGATAGTGATCCGCTTGGACGGAACCAACGCCGTCGAGGGTCGAGCAATCCTCGAGCCCCACTTGTCCGACAGCCTCATGATGGAGGACACGATGCTCGACGCCGCTCGAACCGCCGTGCGACTAGCGGGAGAAGCCTCATGAGCATCTGCGTCGATGAGACGACCAAGGTCGTTTACCAAGGGCTGACCGGATCACAGGGCAGCTACTACGGCGGCCTGAACCGTGAGTACGGGACCCAGGTTGTGGCAGGTACCCATCCGAAGAAGGCGGGAACCGATGTGGATGGGGTTCCCATCTACGCCAATGTCGGCGAAGCCGTCGAAGCCACCGGAGCCACGGCTAGCTGCATCTTCATCCCAGCCCCAGGGGTTCGGGGTGCCGTGATGGAGGCCGCAGAGGGCGGCGTGGAATTCA
>JBPCTU010000267.1:0-2660 GCA_051011515.1 Acidimicrobiales bacterium | reverse complement strand
GACAAAGCCCAACAACTGTCGTTCCAGCAGTTCGTGTATTTCGTTGAGCATTGGTCCAACATCGCCGATCCCGACCGCGGCAAAACCACAGCCGACAAAGCAGTCCGAGACCGCCACGCCTATTGCTCGCAGGTCGGAGACCGAATCCACCTAGACGCCCTCGGCGACGTCATCTCAGGCACTGTCCTCAAAGAAGCGCTCGCAGCGATCGAACAAGAACTCTTCGAAGCCGACTGGGCAGAAGCCAAACAACGACTCGACGACCCTTCACCGGCCGATCTGGCGCGAACTCCGAAACAACGGCGGTACGACGCGCTCATCGAAATGGCCAACCGATCCATGACCGCATCGCCAGACGGGAAACGGCCTGAACCGTTGGTCAACATCGTTTGCGACATCGACACCTTCAACCAAGCCTGCCTCGAACTGCTGGGACACCAACCCGACTACAAACTCTCCGGTGTCTGCGAAATGATCGACGGGACACCAATCACACCGCAACAAGCTCTCGAACAAGCGTTGATGGGCCATGTAGCCCGGGTGGTGTTCGACGCAGACGACCAAATCATCAACGCCGGCAGAAGCCGACGCCTCTACACCAAACGCATGAAAACCATCCTCGCCGTACGCGACCGCCACTGCACCTGGCCCGGATGCGACCTACCACCACCCAAATGCGAAGTCGACCACATCACAGAATGGCAACACGGCGGACCAACCAACATCGCCAACAGCAGACTCCGCTGCCGCTACCACCACCGACTCAGTGGCTCTCGCGAGTTACGGTCGAGCCGCTCGAGCCCACGAGGAAGTCCAGATCCGCACCCGTATCCGCCTGATTGACATGATCGATGTAGAGGCGCGACCAACCCCGTGCAGCGATCGGGTCGGGCGGCTGCCACGCCGAGCGGCGCCGTTCGAGCTCGTCCGCATCGACGTCGAGGGTGAGGGTTCGAGCTGGCACGTCGAGGGTGATCGAGTCTCCGGTCTGCACCAGCGCGAGCGGACCTCCCGCTGCCGACTCGGGGGCGGCATGGAGCACTGCGGTCCCGTAGGCCGTGCCGCTCATCCGAGCGTCGCTGATGCGCACCATGTCGGTCACGCCTGAGGCGAGGAGTTTCGTGGGCAGCGGCATGTTGCCCACCTCGGGCATCCCCGGGTAGCCACGGGGTCCACAGCCACGGAGAACCATCACCGTTTCGGGCGTGACATCGAGTTGCGGATCATCGATCCGGGCTTTGAAGTCCTCGATGCTGTCGAACACCAGCGCCGGCCCGGTGTGGGTGAGCAATTCGGGCGAGGCCGCCGAAGGCTTGATGACCGCCCCGCCAGGGCAGAGATTCCCCCGAAGCACCGCAATTCCAGCGGCCTCGGTGAGCGGATCCGATAGCGGCCTGATCACCGCATGGTCGGCGGAGTCCTGCCCTTCCCAATACGTTTCGATCGGCTCGCCGGTGACGGTCAGGGCGTCGCCCGAGAGCAGTTCGGACAGCTCCGCCATGACCGCCGGGATCCCCCCCGCCTCGAAGAAGTCCTCCATCAGGAATTCACCGGACGGCATCACGTTCACGAGCAGAGGTAGGCGGGAGCCGACGCGGTCGAACTCATCGAGCGACAGATCGACGCCGATCCTGCCCGCGATCGCGAGCAGGTGAATGACTGCATTGGTCGATCCACCGATGGCCGAGAGCACCCTGATGGCGTTCTCGAAGGCGGCCTTGGTGAGAACGGCGGTCGGGCGGAGATCCTCCGCGACCATCTCGACGATGCGGCGACCGCTCAGGTGCGCCAAGCGCTTGCGGCGGGCATCGGGGGCGGGAATGGCGGCGTTGTGCGGCAGCGTGAAACCCAGAGCCTCAACCATCGAAGCCATCGTCGACGCCGTCCCCATCGGATTGCAGTGACCGGCGCTCCGCGTCATCACCGACTCCGCTGAGATGAACTCCTCTTCGGTCATCGTGCCGGCGCGAACCTCCTCGCTCATCCGCCAGACGTCGGTGCCCGAGCCCAGAGCTCGCCCGCCCATGCGACCCGACAGCATCGGGCCTCCAGACACCATCAGTGCGGGCAGGTCGACCGACGCCGCCCCCATCACCATCGCCGGTGTTGTCTTGTCGCAGCCGGCGAGCAGCACGACCCCGTCGATCGGGTTCCCGCGGATGGACTCCTCGACATCCATGGCCATCAGGTTGCGCAGAAGCATCGCGGTCGGCCGGATCTGCGTTTCGCCGAGCGACGTCACAGGGAATTCGAGGGGTACCCCACCGGCCTCCCACACGCCACGTTTGACGTGCTCCGCCAGTTCGCTCAGGTGCTGATTGCAAGGGGCCAACTCCGACGCGGAGTTGCAGATGCCGATCATCGGCCGGCCGCTGAAGGCATCGTCGGGGAGGCCCCGTTTCATCCAGCTTCGGTGGATGAAGTTGTCACGACTATTCCCGCGGTACCACTGCTCGGTCCTCAAGGTGAGTTCGCCCATCCCCTTGTTCTAATACCCTTGCGGGCCATGAGCACCGCAATCGTGACCGGCGCGGGCGGCGGACTGGGCGCCGCGATCAGCCGACGTCTGGCCGCAGATGGCTTCGACGTGGCGTGCCTCGATGTCGACGAGGCAGCGTTGAGTCTCACCGTCGATGCGATCGTCGGGGACGGGGGTGTGG
>JBPCTU010000266.1:0-4097 GCA_051011515.1 Acidimicrobiales bacterium | reverse complement strand
GCGCGGAGCATCGGAGGCAGCGCGCGAGAAACTCGATCTGCCTGGGCTGGACATCGAGATAGCGTTGCTTGCCGGAGCGGTCGAACTCGTCGAGGCAGCCCTCGACGCCGATTCTGCGGCAGCCGAGCGGACAGTAGGTCGGGGCTGGACACTGGACGAGACGATCGAGTTCGCCCTGACTCAGGCGGTGAACCTCGTACCGCTACTCGATCTGTCGACCGGCGCCGAGCAATCGGAGGCGGAGTCACCTGACGTCAACGCGACGCCAAGCCCTCTGCATTCATAAGGCCGTGTGAGTCTGGTCGACTTCGTCCCTCAGTTGCTCTCGAGTGGAGCCAGCGCCGCTTGTTGAGAGGTCGGAGTTTGTGGCGATCTCTTCGGAGCGCCCCGCCATCAGTTTGGCGATATCTACACGGTGCTTCACGCGCCGCTGACCGTCGGTGAGCTCTCCGCGGTTGCTGCGATGTCAGCCCATCGACCCAGGAACCCACCCAACCGCATCCTTCACAGCCGAAGCTGCCACCCGACTCCGGCAAACCGCTTGTCTTCGCGAACCCTGCGGAATCCTGAATCCGAATCTGCAACGCGATGCGCTGAATCGGGTCCGCTGTGCGCCGCGGGCACATTGCGTCAAGCATCACCCGACGTCAGCGACATTGAAGATCCTCCCCGCTCGACGACAATCTCATAGCTACCTGCGACAACTCGCGATCAAAGGAGACCCACCAACGGGACCGAGAGAAGTGGTGTCGTCGACATCTTCCTCGCTGACGAGCTGCGTGGAGAGGACGTGCTGCTTGCCGTTGTGGTGGGGTCGTCGCGTCAAACACCCGTCAAACACCCGCGGCCGGATCGGCCACATCGGAGCCGCGTTGGGTCACGTGCGAGTGGTCGAAACGCTTCTCCCAACTAGGCGAACAGGCTCAGCACGCCACCGATTCGGAGTCCAACGCCGGGCTCGCAACCGGACGATGTGGTGAACCCTCGAAACGCCCAGAATCATCGAGCGGACGAGTATTCGGCACCCTCACGGGAGGCTTCCCAGAATCCCTTTTCAAGAACCCGGAATAGGGCGCAGGGAAACAGGCGTACCAACACGGACTAGTTGGTGTTGGCCAATCGAATTGGCCCCCGCGCTGTTGAGGCATCGACCGGTCTTCCGTCCTGCAGTATCTGAATCCGTCCCTTTGCGTGCAGGCGTCTGGCCGCCGCACGAGCGGGTTCGACGAGAGACCTCCATTGTTCAGAGCCAACCAGTCGGGCGGCGTCGGTGGGACAGATGGAGCCGTTCCTGTCCGTCTCAGACAACAGTCCCAAGATGGCATCCTCGAGCTTGCGGTCGACGGGGCGCCGTCGCCGCTTCCGACAGCCAGCCGAGCAGTACCTGACTTCGTCCCAGCTGCGTTCCCAGGCCTTGCGCCAGACCATGCGTCGACCGCAAACGGCGCAGGTCTTTGACCGTTGAGGGGATCGGCTCATGTCGGCTCCTCGACGCTTCGGCGCCAAGTCGAAAACGAGTTGACCCGACCGCCTCCTGGCGGACACAGCCATTGCCATGGATGCGTCTCGCTGACCTTCAGCTTCGAGACCAGGCGGGCGAACCTCGGCACCGGTGCATGGGTTACTGAAAGAGACAGCCCGGCCAATTCCTCAAGTGGATCTCCCAACCGGAGTACGAGTTTTCGGCGAGTTCCCAGGTCGGCCAGTGTCTCTGTCAGGAACACGAGCCGCTTGGAAGACAGCTGCAGGCGGCTGAGCAAAGGTGCGTCGAACACGAATACGGCTGGCAGTTCCGGATTAGCCGACATGGCCGGATCGTTCCCGAGTGACTCGGCGGTCAACCACAACCATTCGGAGGGGCCCTGCTTTTGGACCTCGGTGGGTCCGAACAGCCCAGGGCTGTCCATCCTCTGGTATTCCGGCTGCTCGGCGTAGGCGGGCTCTGCTGGGAAGTCCTCGATTGGGCACGCCTGATTGTGTGGACAGGTGGAACACAACCCCGGAGCGCGCTTGTCCACCTGCCAGCGGCTGAATCCGTAGGGCTTCGCTGACCCGACGCCGGTCACCCACTGCCAACCCAAGCGGTTAGCAGCACGCGAACCGTCAAGAAGATGCCGGAAGAACTCGTCTTCCCCACGGCGCCAGTCGAAGCCGTTGCGAACCGACCAATGGCTGGCTAGCCACATGCGCTGCTGGTTGACGAGCCACCCATCTGTGTGGAGCTCGTCGATCGCGGTCGAGACGCATGCAAGATCACGGTCCCAGCCTTCCCCGTCGCGGGCAACCACCATTTCGCGCCTGACCCCGCGACCTGTTCGGGAGCCATGGGTCGCGTACCAATGTCTCGAGTACTCCTGCCAGAGCAACTCGTCACGGAAGCGCCGCACGTCCTTCTCGGGTCCACCTTCGACTGAGTTCCAAACGCGTTGAAGTGAGAGCAGGCCATGACGGATGTAGGGAGACAACCGCGAGGCGCCCCGCGAATCTGGCGGCAGAACCTCGTTGCGAGTCCGGGCGTAGCCGCGGACCTCGAAAGAAGCGAGCGCCGATTCCGCTGCTGTGGCGCCACCGCGCACTGAACCAGAGCCCCGCACATCGTCACAGCACAAGTGCGCCAGACGCGCCGACACGAACTCCTCGGCTGCGGCACGGCCGGTCCCTGGGAGCCGAAGCTCAGTCATGCTGGTCGTTTCTGGACATGTGCAGATAAAGAAGTCGTGGCTGGAGGTGAGTGACACGGGTCGACGGCGAACAGGGAAAAGTCTTGGTTGGAGCGGCGACGGTCGTCTTCATTGCCCTGTGCCCGGCTGTCTAATTGTGGTCGGTCCTGCCGCTCGGAACCACCAATAGTGTGCGATGGCAGCGGCGAGCGTCCCGCGCCGTCGGCTCGTTCCTGTGTCGCTCAGATGGAGGCGTTTACCCGTGGTGGCGTGTGGTGACCGCAGGGGGGCGATCTCGTGCCCGGACATACCGTTGAACAGGTGACCCGTCTCTTCGCAGAGGGAGTCGAGGTGATCGACAATCGTGTCGTGCCGAGGTCGTGAGAGCAGGTTGTCACGGACTCGGTCCGAGCGACCGATATCCCGGGTGCGGTTGCCGCTGCGGCGCTACTAGGCCATGGGTTCCTCCAGCGGAGTTGGGCGAACCCGGGGGACAACCCCGTAGACGCGCCCGTCACCGCCTTGAGAGAGCGGGATGTGAGCGGGTGGAACGACCAATGTAACGGTCGTCAAAGGGCGTGTCTATGGTCGGTCCGTGGACGTGACGTTGCTCTATTTCGACCGATGCCCGAACTGGGAGGAGACCGACACTCACCTCCGGTTGCTTGCGGACGAATTCCCCGACGTGGTCATCACCCGGGTGCTGGTCGAGAGCCCCGAGGAGGCCGACCGGGTCGGGTTCCGTGGCTCACCAAGCGTGCTCATCGACGGCACCGACCCGTTCTCAAACGAGGACGCACCGGTCGGCATGTCTTGCCGCGTGTATCAAACGCCTGACGGGCTGGCGGGCTCGCCGACTCTGGAACAGATCCGCGAGGCGCTGTCGGTTCGCTGAGCCGGTTCCGTGACGAACTCGCCGGGCGTGTGTCGCCGCCACCATCAGGCGAAGACGAATGTTCGGCCTCATCGAACACGAGAGCCCTGCCGATTCGGTGGGGCTTTCCTAGTTGGAGTCAGCCCTGCGCGGGGAAGCGCTGCAGGGCGCTCGGCACCGAGTTCCCGGCATCGCCACCCGTGAGTGCCAGGTGCGAGAGGCTTTCTGGCATGGCATTCATACTCGAGCGCACCGAAGTGACGAGCACAGCGCAGCATTCAGAGGTCGACGGAAGCGGGGGAGAGGCGTCGCGGCTTCGGCGCCTGAACCTGGTCGCCGCCGCCTTCCATTTCGCCTCCGCAGTGCTCTTCCTCGCCCTCGTCACCGAGTTCGACCTGCCGGTCACCGCATCCTTCCCGACGGAGGATCCGGCGCTGACCGAACGGCTCTTCCCGGCAGAGGTGCTCACCGAGGTGACGATCGGATACGGAGTGGCTGCGTTCTCGCTTCTGAGCGCGCTGTTCCACCTCATCGTCGCAACGGTGGCCAACGGCTCCTACAAC
>JBPCTU010000265.1:0-4936 GCA_051011515.1 Acidimicrobiales bacterium | reverse complement strand
GGTCGACCCCACAGGCATCGCGCAGACCCTCGGCGTCGGCGTCGCTGTCGGAACCCGAGTCTTCCTGGATCAGGACTGCCGTAACGTTCGCCGCGGTGATGCTGAGCACTGCAAAAGGCTAGGAACTCGGACCCTCGGACCTGGTGATGGTCGCGCCGACTTTCCCCGTAGCAAGATTCACCGCTACTTTTTCTTGCATGAGCGAGTTTAGAATGGGACAAGCCGCTGATCTGCTGGGTATTGGTGTCGACACGATGCGGCGTTGGGCCGATGCCGGACGTTTCGGGACCAACCGGACCCCTGGAGGTCATCGCACCGTCGAAGGTGCCGAACTCGCGCGTTTCGCCGAAGAACTCGCGGCCCGCGGTACAGCCGATGACACAGACGGTGAGTCGAGAGTGAGTGCCCGAAACCGTTTTGTTGGATTGGTAACGCGCGTTACCCAGGACAAGGTCATGGCCCAAGTGGAGATCCAGGCCGGACCTCACCGCATCGTGTCGCTCATATCCACCGAAGCGGTACGGGATCTCGGGCTGGCCCCCGGAGTGTTGGCGGCGGCAGTCGTGAAATCGACGAACGTGGTCGTAGAGGTGGCATGACCCGGGACTCCACGCCCAGACCACACCGCTCAGCCACCATTGGGCGCATGGCCCTTCTCGCCTTGGCTCTAGGGACTGTCGTGGCGGGATGTGGGGCCTCGGATGAAGACCACATCCGGGTTTTCGCCGCATCGTCGCTGACCGATGTCTTCACCGAGATGATCGAACAGTTCGCTGCAGCCAACGAAGGTGCAGACCCTTCAATCGAGCTGATAGTTGCCGGAAGTTCAGCGCTGGTGGCACAGATCAACGAGGGCGCACCTGCCGACGTGGTCGCGACAGCGAGCTCCGAGACGATGGACCTCGTAACCGGCTCACCTACGCGTTCCACCTTTGCCCGGAACTCACTCGTGATCGCCACCGAGCAGGGCAACCCTCACGACATCAGCGACCTGCAGGACCTCACCAGTGACGACCTGCTGGTCGCCGTGTGTGCGCCACAGGTGCCGTGCGGGACCCTCGCAGTCGAGCTGCTCGACGATGCCGAAGTGGCCCTCGACCCAGCCACCTTCGAGCCGAACGTCCGGTCGGTCGCAACCAAAGTGGGCCTCGGCGAGGTTGATGCCGGCCTCATCTATCGCACCGATGTCGATTCCGCCCCCGTTGACGCCGTCGAGATCGGGCAGTCGGATCGATTCGCCACGGCGTACCCGATCGCAGCCCTCTCGACATCACCCGAAGCGCTCTCGTTTATCGATTTCGTGCTGTCGGAGCAGGGCTCGGAGATCCTTGCTCGAGCAGGATTCCTGCCACCGCCATGACGACCGGAAGGCCAAACGTGGCCAGAGCGCCCTGGCCTCTGGTCGGAATGGCGGCGTTGGGCCTGACGTTCCTGGCGCTGCCGATCATCGGACTCCTACAGCGGATGCCGTGGTCCGCCGTCCCCGACCTTCTGGGCGGGACCGGGGTGGCCGATGCGGTCCGGGTCTCGGCGGTCGTGAGCGTCGCGGCGACCGTCCTGTGTGTCGTCCTCGGCCTTCCCGTCGCCTGGGTTCTCGCTCGAGTCCAGTTCCGAGGAAAACGGTTCGCTAGAGCGCTGGTGTTGTTGCCAATGGTGCTGCCGCCAGTGGTTGGCGGCACGGCCCTTCCGTTCGCTCTCAGAAGGCGGGGCTTGGTGGGAAGCCGACTGGACGACTGGTTCGGCGTGACGCTCCCCTTCACGACTGCAGGGGCGATCGTCGCGGCGACGTTCGTAAGCCTGCCGTTCTTCGTCGTCACCGTCGAAGCCGCCCTCGGAGGCCTCGACGAACGCTACGAGGAAACCGCGTCGACCCTCGGAGCCAACCCCCTCTTTACCTTCTTCAGAGTCACCTTGCCGCTGGTACGCCCAGCGATCATCGCTGGTGCCGCGTTGAGCTGGGCCCGAGCTCTGGGCGAGTTCGGTGCCACCATCACCTTCGCCGGCGATTCACCGGGACGAACGCGCACCCTGCCCCTGGAAATCTTCGTTGCGTTGGAGACCCAGCCCGAGCGAGCCCTCGCTTTGAGCCTTGTCCTCGTGTCGATCTCGTTACTGATACTCGTCGCGCTTCGCGGGAGATGGCTCGGGGCTCGACCATGAGGGCGATCGACATCGACGGCTCCCTCTCATTGGGGGACGATCTCGATTTCTGGTTCGAGCTGTCGGTCGACGCTGGCGACCACGTCACCATCGTGGGCCCGAACGGCGCGGGCAAGTCGACTCTGCTGCGACTGATCGCCGGACTCGAGCGGCTCGACGAGGGACATCTCACCCTCGGAGGCACCCGCGTCGATTTCGGTCTGGGCGCCGCGCTAGTGCCGGCACATGACCGAAAGGTGACGCTCCAACCCCAGGACGGCGCTCTGTTCCCCCACCTGTCAGTTCTGGACAACGTCGCTTTTCCATTGCGAACCCGGCTCAAACGCCGCAGCGCTCTGACGGAGGCAACAATCGTGTTGGAACAGTTGGACATCAGCCATCTGGTCGAGCGCCGCGTCACAGACTTGTCCGGTGGAGAGGCTTCGAAGGTCGCTCTGGCCAGGTCCTTGGCGTCGGACCCAGAAGTGCTGCTCCTCGACGAACCCGCAGCGGCGCTGGATGTCACATCGAGGGCAGACTTGCGGCACCACTTGGAGCGCGTCGAGTGCACGCTGGTGACGGTTACCCACGATCCCGTCGAAGCAATCCTGCTGGGTGACACCATGGCAGTCGTGGACAAGGGTCGGGTCGTCCAAGTCGGCGACCGAGACTCGATCGCTGCCGCGCCCGCGTCGGCGTGGATCGCCGGTTTCGTCGGCGTGAACATTGCCTCAGGCGTGTGCGACGACACCGAGGTCCTCCTCTCCTCAGGCACCCGAGTGCGGATCGCGGAATCTGCCACCGGACCGGTCCACATAATGTTCGACGCAAACGCGGTTGCCCTTCACGCTGACGAACCTCACGGCTCGGCGAGAAACGCTTGGCCTGTCAGCGTCGATTCACTGACCGCCCAGAACCGCAATGTTCGAGTCGATTTTTCGGGCCCGTTGACGGCAGCGGCGCTGGTCACGGGCTCTGCTGCGGAGGAACTGGGGCTGCGAGTCGGGAGCCGTTGTTGGGCTTCGGTGAAGGCAACCGAGATCAGAGTCCTGCCAGCGTGACTCGGTGCTCGGACGCTGAGCCCCTTGTGCGATCCGACAGCCACCGGTGGCAGCGGCGGTGAAGGATATGCTGCTACGGCCATCGAGCGATCGTCACCCACACCCACGCCAAGCTTGCGCGGGCACATTCGCGAGCCTGATCGAAGCCCTTGCCCAACTCCGACACACTGCCCCCGGCCCAGATGGACGCACCTACCGCCGTGCACGGCCGACGCGAGGTGTTTCTACTGGCATTCAGTGAGCAAGCCTTATCGAGAGCCTCCCAGGTGGCCTCGGAGCAGGGGGTGTACATGGGGACACAGACCCAAGCCGAGGCGGTGAGCGAACTTCACCGCCGAATGAGCGAAGCAGTCTGCTACCGGGATGCCCCAGCCGGCCAACGCGTGCCGATCGGCCTTCCGTTCCTTCGACACAGCTTGCAGAACCACGTCGCGTCTCGGAGGTCTGGTTCGAGAGTATGGGGGCTGGGTGGAGTCTCAATGACCGAGAACCTACCCATCTGGAAACACGTGATCCCGGGGCTCGTCGTTGCGGGTTTCATCGAAGGCGTGAATGCAGCCGCCGTTCGGGACCAGCGGTCAGAGGTCCAACTCGCTACGAGACTGGTAGGGGGGCCCAATGCCCAATCCGGTTGGGTCGATTTGGACTCCCCAGAGTCTGGGGCCTCACTGGCCGGGCTACTGCACGCGTGGGGCGCGAGACCTCGAGCACTGACCGCATCCATGTCTGCGCCATCGGGCCTGACAGAGGCCGTCACCCGAAGCGAGCAGCTACGCGAAAACCTCATCCGACAGACAGGAGATCAGCAGTGAATCCCAGTTCCGCACAAAGTGACCCTGCCGACCAACTACTGGCCGAGAACGAGCTTCTGCGAACCGAGAACGACGTGTTACGAGCTCGTGTAGACGACCTGGAACGCGGTCTCGACGAACTGGAACTCGGGTACCTGCGAGGTATTGCCGAAGACGACGCCCAAGCGGACGAGATCGTGGAACTGCGACAAGCCAGGGGTGACATCAGGTGGGTGACCAAACGCATCAGCAAAACACCGATCGCTTGGGTGCTTCGTAGGCGGCCCGGGTACCGAAACCTCGAACAGCGATGGCTCGAGTGACCAGCACCGCGACTCGAGCCGCGGTCTACCGCAGGTCGCATGACTCACGAGGCCCGGACACGATCCCCGACTTCCTGCCCTCGACTCTGTCGACCCGCGAGCTGGTGCTCGGTCTGACACAAGCCGACATCGGAGTGATCGCCGAGCCCGCCACCTTCCCCTTCCGCTCGATGCGCCACCACCGCGACCTGCCGTCGTTCGCGGTCTGTATCGACGATCTTGAAGAACGTCTCCTGGGGAGACTGCTCAACAGCGGTGAGCTGGCGACTCTCAGCCCAGCCGATGCTCTGGTCTCATCGGACGAGTCAAGGCTGGAGCGGATCGAGGAACAACTCGGACCGAGCCGATTCGGACACATCCCGTTGACGGACCCATCTTCAGAGACTCTCTTGGAAACAGCAGTTCAGGCCTACGAGGCAGCGGTCGTGGCCGAGTCCGAAGCCACGTCATCTGGCGGGCACGCCTGGCTGGTTCCGGGGCCGAACACTGCTGCTTCGAAGTCCGCCATTCAGAATGTGGCTCGGGAATTGGCTGCGTCGATCGACGCTTCGCTTGCGTTCGCAGAGAACATTGCCGACACGACGGTGGCGGTTTATGGCCCCAACGCGGAGAAGTGGTCATA
>JBPCTU010000264.1:0-4937 GCA_051011515.1 Acidimicrobiales bacterium | reverse complement strand
CATGAAGACCACCCGGTCGGCGACGCCGCGGGCGAAGCCCATCTCGTGGGTCACACAGATCATCGTCATGCCCTCGTTGGCCAGGTCCTGCATCGTGTCGAGGACCTCTTTGATCATCTCCGGGTCTAGTGCCGAGGTCGGCTCATCGACGAGCATCACCTTTGGCTTCATTGCCAATGACCGGGCAATGGCCACCCGCTGTTGCTGACCGCCAGAGAGTTGCCCGGGACACTTTCTTGCATGGTCGGGGATCTTCACTCGTTCGAGGAGCTCCATCGCGGTCCCCTCAGCTTCGGATCGGGGGACGTTGCGTACATTTCGAGGCGCCAAGGTGATGTTGTCCAGGACCGAGAGATGGGGGAACAGGTTGAAGCTCTGGAAGACCATCCCGGTCTCGCGACGGATCTCTTGAATGTTGCGGATGTCGTCGGACAGGTCCACGCCATCCACGGTGATGGTGCCGCGGTCGTGGCGCTCCAGCCGGTTGATGCAACGAATCAAGGTCGACTTACCCGAGCCGGAGGGGCCGATGACAACGACCACCTCCTTCTCGCCGACCTTCATGTTGATGTTGGTTAGCGCTTGAAAGTCCCCGAAGTACTTGTCGACGCCAACAACGTCGATCATCACCTCTCCGGTGCCGCCAACCTCGGTTGCATCGGCGTTGACTGTCACATCACTCATCGGACTCCAACTCCCAGCTTGGTCTCGAGCCGACGGCTCTCTTTCGACATCGTGTAGGCGAAGGCCCAATAGCCGATCGCCACGAACAGATAGGTCACCGACGCCAAGCCCTTACCCACGAACTGAGGCTGAGCGTTGGCGACATCGGATACTCGAAGGAACTCGAGGATCCCGATGATGGACAACAACGATGTGTCCTTGAACAAGGCAATGAACTGACCGACCATCGCAGGTATGACTGCCCTGAGCGCCTGGGGCAGCACGATCAGGCGTTGAACAGCACTGGCGGACAGCCCCATTGCCTGCGCGGCCTCGGTCTGGCCCTTCGGTACCGCTTGAAGGCCTCCTCGAACGATCTCCGCGATGTAGGCAGCCGAGAAGCCGGTGATAACCACGATCGCCAGCGTCAGATCTGCAGGCCGTTCGAAGTCGATGGGCAAGAACAAGGGCAACATCAGGTTCGAGAACAACAACAGGGAGATCAGCGGCACTCCGCGGATGAACTCTATGTAGAGCACGGAGGCAGTCTTGAGTACGGGCAGGTTCGAGCGTCTGCCAAGCGCCAGGAGTATCCCGACCGGCATGCCGAGCGAGATGCCCAGAACGGTCGTGAAGAGGGTGATGTGAAGACCCCCCCAATCCTCCCATCCGAAGCCGTCGAAGGGGATCGAAACCTCGATGATGAAGACCGCGACTGCTACCAGCAGGGGTATCCCCCACCGTTGAGCCGTGCCCGACCCACCTCGGGGCAGGTCGCGGCGACTCATCTCGCTGGACGCCCACCAGAACGCAATCAACCCCAACGTCATCCCGCCCAGCACCGAGGTGCCCGCCAGGATGATCATCGAGATGATGCCCAACGCGGCGCCCACATAGATCGCCCGGGCCCGGATGGCTGCATTCAGTCGCCAGCCCAGTTCTCGGGCGATGTAGATGATGACGAAGCCCACGACGACGCCCAGGTAAGGCAGCAAAGTGCGAGCGAAGCTCACGAAGAAGATGACGACGGCGATGATTGCCCAGAACCGACGGATCAGCTCCCACCACGAGGCCTTGTGAGCTGGCAACTCCTGCTCGACCGCTTTGTCATATGCATTGTGAGCCATGGCACCGGACACGAACCCGATAGCGGTCAAGACCACGTATCCAGACGCCCACGGTCGCCACAGTTCGTCCTTGGGGAACTGGCCGATCATGAACAGACGCAGGTTGGTCCTGACGATCTCGAAGTCGGCGTCAACGATCCATTGGATTCCGAAGACCGCCAGAGCGACCGAGATGGCGCCGATGATCAGCGTCGTGATGGCGTTGCCGGGGGTGCTGAAGAGGTTCTGTTTTGCCCACTCGGCGGCGGAATCGTTGGCTACCGGCGGACCCTGTGGCGCGGCGGCTGCTTCAGTGTCGGGGACTTGGGATGACATGGCTCACCTCCCCACGATCTGCAGCCGGCGGTTTATTGCATTGCCAATTGCCGAGATCACCAGCGACAAGGTGAGGTAGAGCAGCATCAAGATCAGGATGAGCTGCGGAGCCGGCTGGGACTGGCCAAAGAGGTTGTTCGTCACCGCAGTCATCTCGGCGAAACCGATGGCGATGGCGAGCGATGTGTTCTTGCTGTAGTTCAGGAACTGGTTGATGAGGGGCGGGAAGGCAATCCTCATCGCTTGAGGCAAGACCACGAACCGGTAGCGCTGGAAACCTGACAGGGCCAAGGCGTTCGCGGCTTCGACCTGACCCTTGTCGACCGCCTGAATCGAGCCTCGGACAATCTCGGCAATGTGGGTGGCGGTGTAGATGACCAGCGCGAACATCACCGCGGCGTATGGCATCTGCATGCGGATGCCCCCGGTGTACACGCGGCCCGCCTCGTCGAGCATCGGCTTCGAGAACTCGGCGGGGCCGCCCAGTACCAGGAAGCCGACCAAGCCGATTAGGGCGAAAGAGCCGAGGCCCCAAAGCACGCGATGGTGGGCTCTGCCGGTCTCATTGAAGACCCTCGTCCGCCAAACCGCGACGCCAATCGCGACAACCAGACCGAGTAGCAACACCCACCTGAAAGCTTGGAAGTTGTCTTGACCTTCAACGGATGGGAAAGAAAACCGCGAGTTGCTGAAGATGAACCAGCCCCCCAGAGGCCGCCATGCCTCCTGCGAACGTGGGAAGCCGTTCAGGAACACCACCGACCACATGAAGAAGATCACGACGAGTGGTGGAATGTTGCGGATGAACTCGACGTACGCAGTGGCGAGCTTACGCAGCAGCCAGTTCGTGGACAGCCGGGCGATACCTACCAAGGTTCCCAAGATGAGGGCCAGCGGTATGCCGATGATGATGATGCGGATCGTGTTGAAGAAGCCGGCCCTGATGGCCTCGCCGACGGTGTCGGCAGGCGAAAGCGGGTTGTCTGCAATCGTGATGCCAGCAGGCTGGTCCAAGAAGTCGAACGACAGATCCAGACCGATGGCGTCGGTTCGGTCGCGGAAGTTCCCCCAGAAATAGGCGACAGCGCCGCCAATGAGGACCAGTGCTACCACCTGGGCGGCGATTCCGATGACCTTGACATCGCGATACAAGGGCGGGAGATCCCCCGCGCCCTTGTCGCGTCGGCGCTCGCCGGCAACGCGGAATATGTCGTAAATCAACCGGGCGACAACGAATACAGCAATGGCCAGGACCGCGAGCGCCAATGCCCACAACAACAACGTGATCAAGCGAGCTCCCCCTCCGCTATCGCTTCTTGGCTGAGTTCTTCGAGTTCTTCGTGCAGATCTTCATGCACTTCACACACTTCATGGCCATCGGCCATCAACTGCGTGGTTAGAAGGTAGAAGGGGGCGGGCTGTCAGTCCAGCCCGCCCCCTTCCCAATAGATGATCAAACGCCCTGGAACAAGTGCTCAGAGCGATTGCCCAGCCAGTGTTGACCGGGCTTGGTCACCGAGCTAGCGGTAAGGCGGCACGTACTGCAGGCCGCCATTGGTCCACAGATCGTTAGGAGTACCTTCGAGGCTCAGCCCAAGCGGGTTGAGGTTGCGGTCGTAGATCTCCTTGTAGTTGCCGACCTGGGTGATGATCTGAGTGGCAAAGTCCGTCGGCAAGCCGAGGCCTACCTCAGCTACCGCTTCATTCCCATCGTCGTCAGTGATCGGCAGACCCAGGAACCGGCGGATGTTGGAATCCTCGCTGTCGGCGAAGCTGTCGATGTTGGTCGAATCGATGCCGAACTCCCAAGCCTGAATCGTGGCCATGGTCGCCCAGTTGACGATCTGTGCCCACTGTGTGTCACCATCGGCGACAACCGGGCCCAGCGGCTCCTTGGAGATGATCTCGGGCAGGATCACTGTCTCGATGTCCATGCCGGCGGCGAAGGACGCGAGCTGCGAGGCGTCGGAGGTCCAGACCTCACACTGGCCTGCCACGAACGCCGGGTTGAGCTCGTCGTTCGATTCGAACTCGACGGCCGTGAACGGAATGCCGAGGTCACCTAGGACCGCGTTCATGTTCAACAGCGTCGTGGTGCCCTGGAGCACGCAGATCGAGGCATTCGCCACGTCGGCCAGCGATGTGATTCCACTGTCGGCGCGGACCATGAAGCCCTGGCCATCAAAGAAGGTGGTGTGCAGGAAGTTGGCCTGCTCGTTGCCGTCACGGCTGGCAGTCCAGGTGGTGTTACGGATCAGAACGTCGATCTCACCGGACTGAAGCGTCGGGAAACGCTGAGCAGGGACCAACGGCGTGATGTTGATCGCCTCGGAGTCCCCGAGTACCGCAGCTGCAATCACCTTGCAGAAGTCGATGTCGAAGCCACTGAAACCACCGTCGGCATCAACGATGCCGAAGCCGGGCAACGTGTCGTTGCCGCCGCACTCTAGGGTGCCGGCGCCGGTGACCTTCTCGAGGACGGCACCTGCCTGCGTCAGCTCGACTGAGTCGTCGTCGCCGGAACCGTCATCGCCGGAACCGTCGTCGCCGGAACCGTCGTCGCCGGAGCCGTCATCGCTTTCGCCACTGTCATCGCTGGCGCTGTCTCCATCGTCATCGTCACCACATGCTGCGGCGACGAGCGTGAAGGCGAACAGCAGCGCTAGCAGCTTCAAGAGCATGCTCTTGCTATTCATAGGGTCTCTCTCCTCCTCACCGCGACGCGTTGATCCGGCCCATCGGATTGGGCCGGCGCTGTCCGGTGACAGTCCCGGAAGATTAGTGCGTAAGTGCTCAAAAGCGGTAACAGGCCCGTACCGACCCATGAACATC
>JBPCTU010000263.1:0-7384 GCA_051011515.1 Acidimicrobiales bacterium | reverse complement strand
TAGGTGTCTTCGGAGAAGTCGCGGTGTCCAGGTGTGTCCAGAAGGTTGACAACGTGATCCCGGTATTCGAACTGCATCACCGTCGAGGCGATCGAAATTCCTCGATCCTGCTCCATGGTCATCCAGTCCGACCGTGCCGACTTGTGGCCAGACCGCGCTTTCACGGAGCCGGCCTTGGCCACCGCGCCCGAGTACAGGAGAAACTTCTCCGTCAGAGTCGTCTTGCCCGCGTCGGGATGACTGATGATCGCAAAGGTTCGACGCCTGTCGGCCTCGGCGAGTACGTCCGAAGCCGCGGGGCGTTCCTCGGTCTGGTTGGGTGATGCAGTGTCTGAGGCCATTGTTGACGGTGTCGTTCGAGGGACGAGATTCCTGGACGCCCGCTGAAGCCGTCGGGAACACAGCACGTCCAGTCACCAAGGCTAGAGCCCAGGGTGGTCGTCGAGGCGGCGCTCAGTCGCACCCAATAGGCTCCGGGCCCAACAGCCAACTCGCATGAGCATCTGTAGGGAGCCGACGTGCCCAGCTATCAGGACCAAGTTGCCGTCATCACTGGTGGGGCCAGCGGCATAGGACTCGCTCTCGCTCAGCGGCTCGGAGCGTCAGGAGCCAAGCTCATGTTGGCTGACATCGAAGAACCCGCTCTCGACGCGGCGGTCGGCATGCTCTCCGAGGCCGGGATGGAGGTACGTTCGCAGGTCTGCGATGTGTCCGACCGTCAGGCAGTGGAGGACCTGGCCGATTCCGCGTTCTCTGCCTTCGGCGCAGTCCATTTCCTGGCCAACAATGCCGGGGTCGTTACAAGACACGACGCGTGGGGCCCTCTCGATGATTGGGACTGGGTGCTCGGCATCGACCTCATGGGTGTCATCTACGGGGTGCACTCGTTCGTGCCGCGGATGCTCGAGTCCGGCCAACCTGGGCATGTCATGAACACCGCTTCCACTGCGGGGCTGCTCGCATTTCCCACGATCAGCTCGTACAACGTCGCCAAACGTGGCGTCGTGGCGCTCAGCGAGTCGCTTTATCACGAGCTTGCCGACACGCCCCTCAGCGTCTCGTGCCTATGCCCTGGCGTCGTGGCCACACGTATCGGGTTCAGCGAACGGAATCGACCAAGGCCAGGCGAGCCTGGCGTCGTGCAAGAGCGCATGGTGGGTGATGGCGCCGCTGAAGAGATGTCGCCCGAGGACCTCGCCGAGTTCGTCCTCGAGGAGATCTCCAAGGGAACGTTCTGGCTCCTGCCGCACGAACACTACGGACACCAGGCCCTGGAGCAGGCCCAGAGGCGTATCGACCGCGGCCCGCCGGTGTTACCTCGGGTCAACCGTGAGACCCGTTGGCCAAAGGCCGTTCTGGTGCGGACTCAATCGGGGCCGCCACCGCCGGTGGGATACCGGCGCAGGATCAACCGGGTGTCGGTCTCGGCTATACCCCCCACCTGCTTCATCGACATGAGCAGGTCGTCGAGGTCGGCCGGCGAAGCGACGACCACCCTGAGGCGGTAGTCGACCTTGCCGGTCAAGTGGCCCAGGTCGATCACCCGGTCGTCGGTGGCAGCGAAGTCCTCGAACCGCTGCCAGTCGGCCTCGTCTCGATTCTTCAACCAGCAGTCGACGTAACCCTCGAGCGGTCGGCCCAGCCTGGCATGATCGACATGAGCGTGGATACCGGTGATGAACCCCTGATCGAGTAGTCGGCTCACCCGCGCTCCGGTTGCGTTGGGGCTGAGCCCAACAATCGCCCCAAGGTCCCGAAACGAGAGCCGACCATCGTCGCGTAACGTACGGATGATAGTTCGGTCGATTTGATCTATCACAGCGTTTCCCACTGTATCAATGGGATCGACCCGAGCGATTCAGTGCCACATTCGGTACCAGACAGTGCACACTTAGAGTGCTGATCAGGGCAACGGTCGTCAGTCCTGCACCGACACCAATTCTCTGCAGCCAATGACACTGACATGGAGGTGTATTGATGCCAATCACAGCGCAGTTCGACGAGCACCACTTCCGAGTACTGCTGGAGCGATGGAACCAACACCACTCGCTCCGCACACACGGCGCGAGCGTTGCCGAGCTCGCAGCCTCGCGCGAACACCTGGATTCCGCGCGGCTACAGCTCTATTCCTCCAGCTAGCAGCCGTCCACCCAGATCGTTACAGGTGGCACTGGTCGTCAGCTATTGGCGGCTAGCGCTTTCTCACCGGATCGGTGCCGTCCCACGCCACCGCTGCTTCCCGGACGCGGTCGTAGAAACCGACCAGAGCTTCCGATGGCTCGTACAACTCGAAGAAGTGGCCGGTTAGGTCCACGGCATCGATGAAGTTGAAACGCGTCGAGCCGGCCCGAGCACTCTGAGCGAGATCAAATCCGAGCGCGCCCAGCGAACTGGTGGCGTCGTCGAGGTTCTCCACGAAGAAGGCCATGTGATGCAATCCTTCTTCGCCCGGGGCGTACAGGTCCCTCACCGCGGAGGGGCCGGAGCCGTGATCCTGTACGAGTTCGACCATGATCGAACCCCACTGGCCATAAGCCGATGTGTGATCGAACTCCCCGGGCACGCCGCGATGGACCACATCGCTGACCGGAATATGGGGGGCCAGGAAGAATGGGCCCGCACCGAAGTCACGCGCCCACTGAAGGGCAGCGGCCTCAGCGTCGTTCACCGCATAGGCAATCTGAACCGGAGGTCCGAGCATTTCCATCGCTACCTCTCCTCTGCTGATCGAAACTCAGGCGTGCAAGTCCACGACCACCCCGTAGTGATCTGAGCCGACCATACCCTCGACAGGGTCGACGCCGAAGAGCTGAGCGGTCGCGGGGTTGCCCCGCGGACGAGGTCGGGGCCAGCCCACCAGCACGTAGTCGAGGCGCCTCTCGGGCCACGCGGAATCGTTTACGTGAGGGTTCGTCTCGGAATAGGTGACACCAGCACCAGCGCCGGCGTGATTCCAGGCGTCGGAGAAGACCAGACCATCTGCCGGCGACGGAGAGAGCCCGGTGAGCCGGCGAATCTCGTCACTGTCAGGGACCGCGTTGAGATCACCCAGCAGGAGAGGCGGAAAAGCAGTCTCGGGATCGCCACGTCTTTCGGCAACCAGCCGAAGCACTTGCGCCACTTGCCGCTGTCGTAGAGCACTCTGGTCAAATCCATGAGAGAGGTGGGTGCAGTAGACGTCGATCGGCCCGACTGGCGCTTCGACCTCGCACCACAGGACTGACCGGTGTGGCGGCAAGTCACCGACGTCGAGGTATTCCCAGCCGCTTGCGCTGATGGGCCACCTCGTAGCCACCGCGTTGACAAGACCGTGGTCCTCGTCAACGTCGGGGGCGGTGGCCACCGAGAACCCGAGGTCTTCGCGGAGCCAGGCCGGTTGGTCCGGGTCACTTGAGCAGACCTCTTGGAGCGCAACGATGTCGGGCGCCAAGTCGGTCAGGACTTGGCCGATCGTGTGCTGGCGGGCGCGCCAGTCGCCGTTGCGCCACCAGAGGTTCCAAGTCGCGACCCGAACGCCCCGGTTCAGTTCGTGGTCCACGCCCTGAGCCGGCGGTTCCAACGCTTAGTAGGGCAGGGTCCCGCCGTCGACGGGAAACAGGCACCCGCTGATGTTCTTGGCTTCATCGCGGGCGAGCATCAATGCCACTGCGGCGACCTCTTCGACCGTGTTCGGTCGTTTCAGCGTCGAGCTCGCAGAATACATGGCCGCCAAGGCGTCAAGTCCGCCTTCGAGGCCGAGCGCCTCGACCGTCTGCGGGCCCGACTGATAGAACATGTCGGTCAATACGAGACCGGGCAGGATGGCATTCACGGTAATGCCATTCGTGCCGTTCTCATGGGCTGCGATCTTGACCAGACCGTTGATCGCGTGCTTGTTCGATGAGTACTGCGCAATGGTCGGTAGAGAACGTTTTCCCTCAACAGATGACATCGCGATGATGCGGCCCGATTGCTGAGGAATCATGTGCTTCAGTGCTCTCCGCATGCCCCAAAAAGTGTGGTTGAGGTTCAGGTCGAGCGCGTACTGCCAGTTCTCGTCGGTCATCTCGGCGACGGGTGCGGACTCCATGATCCCGCCCGCGTTCAGAACGACGATGTCGACCTTGCCGTAGTGATCCACGGTTCCATCGATCAGTGCTTCGACCTGGTCCTGTTGTTGGGCATCACAGGCAATGAAGTGAGCGCTGTCGCCCGCAGCCATCTCCTCGAGAGCTGCTGCACCCTTTTCTTCTGAGCGACTGCTGATGACGACGTTCGCGCCTTCGCTGACGTACTTCTCGGCGATGCCCCGGCCGATGCTCCTCGTGCTGGCCGTGATGACCGCTACTTTTCCATCGAGTTTTCCCATTGGTGTCTCCTCGGCCTAGTAGGGGCTCACGCCGCCGTCGATGCTGATCAAAGAACCGTTGATGCCGCCACCGGCATCGGATGCGAGCAAGCTGGCGACCAGTGCCACATCCTCGACCTCGTTGAGGCGCTTGATGGCCGAAGGCTGAGCCATGAAATCGAGCAACTCCTCGAAGGTGATCCCCATGGCCTCGGCGGCCGGCGGCCCCTGCTCGTACTGCACGTCGGTGAGAATCCCACCCGGGCACAACGCGTTACAGGTGATCCCCTGCTCGCCGACCTCTTGGGCGACCGCCTTGGTCAGACCGTTGAGCGCGTGTTTGGTGGTGACGTAATGGGCGTTTGCAGGCAATGCCAGCTTGCCGTACATCGACGAGATGTTGATGATGCGGCCCCAACCTTGGGGGATCATGTACTTGAGCGACCTGCGGGTGCACCAGAACGGGTGGTTCAGGTTCCAATCGATCACGCGTAACCACGAGTCATCACCCATGTCGACGACTGGAGCGGTGTCGCCGCCGCCCCCCGCGTTGTTGACCATGATGTCGATCCGCCCGTAGTGCTCCACCGTTTGGTCGACGAGCGCTTCACAGACTGCTTGATCGGTCACGTCGCCGGCGATGAAATGAACGTTCTCGCCGGCGTCCATCTCTTCGAGGGCCCGCTGGCCCTTCTCGGGACTGCGGCCATTGATGACGACGCTCGCGCCATCGGCAACGAAGGCCTCGGCAATGGCTCTGCCTATCCCCCGGGTCCCCCCGGTGATCGCTGCGACCCTGCCTTCGAGCTCCATGACATATCCCCTTCCGGTGAGCGGCCGACGAATACTAACCGGTCGACGCGAGACTTGACTCCTCGTTCTGGGCCCGGGACGAGGGTCGCGTTCTTGGCCGAATCCGCGTCCGATTGATGGCTAAGCGCGTCGGGCGGGAGCGAGGGTCAAGCCCAACCGGCGAATGCGTGAAACTCGGCGGTTGTGTTGGCGTGGGGGTAGGGGTCGGCAGGCGCCTCCACTCCCAATGCGGCACAGAGCGGTGCCCACCCGTCACCCGGTGTCACCTCGACGAGCCGATCCGGAGCGATCGACGCTCGCACCTCGTCGTTGTGTCGCTCGTATGCTGCCATCGCCCCGGCAGGGTCGTCGAGCGGAGCATGGAACCGGCCACGCATCTGATCGATCCAGTCGGTGTCTTCACCCGCGTCTCGCCGCTCTCTCATGAGGCGCCAAACAGTGGTGTCGACCGACCGCCACCAGGTCTCAGCGTCTTCGCGATAGGTGAGCACGATGATTGCGTCGGGGTTGCTCTCGCTGAGCTCCCGCCAAAAGACCGCGGCCGGCCAGTCGACGGCACTGCCGAAACCCTCGAAAATCTGATCGAAGGTGCCGAGGTCACCGCCGAGCACGCGAGACCACAGCGGCACATGAGCGTCAGCGCGTTCGAGAAGCTCGAACATGTGGTAGCAGGGCTCTCCGGTCAAGTGCTCGATTGCCAGCTTCAGCGAACTCGTCCCAGTTCGGGGCAGCCCGGCACCAACTATGCGCAAACTCATCAGCGAGAGCCTAGATCTTGCGGGCCGAGACGGCGAGGCGTCACTGAGGAGTGATCGTCCCGACGCGTAAACGGTTGCCATCGGGATCGGTCAACTCGATCTCGCGCGCCCAGGGTGTCTGCTCCACCTCGATGCCGAACACATCGGCAACCGCGTCCACGTCGTCAACGTAGAAGTACACCAACGTGTTCGGGCGAGCGTCACCGGTGTGTTCGGACAGATGCAGGTGGACTCCATTGCGTTCCAAGAACAGATACAGAGGCAGGTCCGGGGCAAACCTGTGCTCACCAACAACCGCGAACCCGAGCCTGGCGTACCACTTTGCAGCCTCGAGGCCGTTGTTGACCCTGAAGATCGGCACCATCTCCTCGACCATCTCGCGAGCCTAGGCGGCACCTCGTTCGGCTTCACAAGGCCACCCGTTTCGGCATTCCCAGGAGGTTCTGCCAGCGTAAAGCGCGCACATGTGGACACTTCACGCTGGCAGAACGATCTCGGGCGGCGAGCTAGCGTCAGGCAGATCTCGCCGAGCGACTTATTGAGCCGAGCGACTTATTGAGCCGAGCGACCTATTGAGCCGAGCGACCTATTGAGCCGAGCGAGTCATCGAGCCGAGGAGCGATCCGTGACCGACATCGAAAGCTTCGAGATCGACGTGCCGCAGTCGTCGCTGGATGACCTCGACCGGCGGTTGGCTTCGATCCGCTGGCCCGCCGACGTCGACAACGAGGACTGGCGATATGGCACGCCGAAGTCGTATCTCGAAGAGCTCGTCGACTACTGGATCAATGACTACCAATGGCGACAACACGAGGCAGCGATGAACGAGCTGCCACATTTCAAGGTCGAAATCGATGGCTTTCCAATTCACTTCATCCACGTTCGGGGCAAGGGGAAAGATCCCCTTCCCATCGTCTGTACCCATGGTTGGCCGTGGAGTTTCTGGGACCTACGGGACTTGATCGGACCCCTCACCGACCCGGTCGCCCACGGCTTCGACGAGTCCGACTCCTTCGATGTGGTCATCCCGTCGTTGCCCGGCTTCACCTTCTCGACTCCTCTGCCAGTCGGGCACTTCAGCACCCGCGACGTTGCCGGACTCTGGGTCAAGCTGATGCAAGATGTGCTCGGCTACGACACCTTCTGCGCACAGGGAGGCGATTGGGGCGCCCACGTCTGCACGGAACTGGGTCACGCTTACGCCGATCGGGTCTTCGGCATTCAGATCACGATGCCGGCGTTCAACGGGATCGACCGCGAGAACATCGACCCCGCCGACTGCGCCCCAGGCGAAGAAGACTACGAAGCCCGAACGCGCGAACGGCTGGCGTATGCCAAGGCTCACTCTGCGGTCCAGGGCACCGACCCCCAGTCGCTGGCCTACGCGATGCATGACTCGCCCTCCGGGCTTCTCGCCTGGTTGGTGGAACGCCGTCGCAACTGGAGCGACTGCGTCGGCAACGACGGTGTTCGCGACGTCGAGCTC
>JBPCTU010000262.1:0-2549 GCA_051011515.1 Acidimicrobiales bacterium | reverse complement strand
GAACCGACGTGGACGCACCATCCGTCCTCGATCGTGGCGTGGGGGTCGTTGGCGAGAACGTAATCGTGGGCCTCATTGCACCCGTCGCCACCCACAGCGAAGGAAGCTGCCGCCGCCAGGGCGCCTGCATCGGTGGAGTTCGTCAGCTCCCGACGGGCCTGCCAGGCGTTGCCGAGATCGAACGCGAGAGCTGTCGCTCCCAGGAGGCCGACCATGCCCACCGCAACGATGATGATGATCGCACCGCGGTCATTGGAAGGATCCAGACGGGCTTTTCGGCCTGTGAGTTTCATTCCTTAGGTTTCGGCGTGTGACGGTTGTCACCTTTCCCCAATTCTGAGCAATTTCCCGAAGAATCCTAAAGTCGGTCGTTCCTGCCCAAACGCGCAACGTTCGATCATTCAGCCAGTGACTCAGCGAATTCCGTCGTGTACCGCTCCCACAGCGCCACCGACTCAGGAGTGGTGAGCGGTAGCTGCTCGGACCCGGACAGGTCGTACATGGTGCCGACGTCGCCGGGGTGGTTGCTCCTCACCCAGGACAGGAACGGTGTCCACACCTGTGGGGAGTAGGCGGTGGTGTCGAATTTGTGGGTGAGGTCGATGATCTCGCCGTCGGCGATCTGAAACTGGAAGAAGCTGCCAATGAAGGGGCCCACACCGAGAGCCCGACTCATGTCGTTTTCCGTCGTGTAGGTGCATCTCACAATCGCCGGTGGT
Organism: Acidimicrobiales bacterium; assembly: GCA_051011515.1. Taxonomy (GTDB): domain Bacteria; phylum Actinomycetota; class Acidimicrobiia; order Acidimicrobiales; family UBA8592; genus JBPCTU01. The sequence continues at coordinate 1,830 of JBPCTU010000262.1, read as the reverse complement.
CCTTCGTTGACCTCCCGGCACTCGTTCACATGAAAGCGCCAACCAGTGGCCTCGTGGTAAGCGCTGAGCGCCACGTATTCCTCTGCGTTCTCAGCGAGGTCGACAATGACGGCGTCGGATGCCAAGAGAGCGGTCGCGGTGTCTGCGTCCCAGCTGTCGAGTGCCTCCATGAAGGTTCGCGAAATGCCGACCTCCGTTGTGCATGTCGTGTCGGCGAACCCGCAGCCGTTCTCCTCCATGGACTGGACCCACTCAGCCGCATACTCGATCAGGCGGGTACCCGCGGCGGCGGCTTCCTCGACAGTGCCATCGAAGAAGTACTCGACTTCTGGATGATTGGCTTCCATCCAGACGCCGAACGCTGTGAGGACCAGGCTGAAGTCTGGTGGGCCATAGTCGAGTCGCAGCTGCTGGATCTCGTCATCGACGATGACCATGGTCGAAACGACGGGCACGGTGTCGCTCCCTGCAGCCTGCGTGAGCTGGTTGCGGATGCCGAACTCGCAGACAACCGTTGTGGAGTCGCCGTTCTCGCTGCTCGTCGAACATTCGTGGGCCGTGTACTGCGAACCCTGGGCGTGATCCCAGGCCAGCGTCTTCTCCCAGTCCTCGCGGCTCACCTGCTCTACTGTCGGTACGAAGCTGTCCTCCATGTCATCCAGCGTCCGCTCGATGACGACATCAGTCGCGAGCAACGCCATCACGGCCTCCGAATCGCCACTGTTCCAGGCTTCGAAGTAGTCGTCTGAAACCGTCGTACCGTCAACTCCAACCGCCACCTCGTCGTCGTCGTTGTTGTCGTCGGCCAGGACAACCCCGGCAACGACCGCGATGAGCACAACGACCACCGCGGCGGCGCCTCCGAACACTAGCCATTTCCGCTCCATGGTCTGCCTCCCTGTTGGGGAGTCGTCGACAGGGCTCAGGTCCACGACGACGGTGTCGTCGGGCGCCTCGTCGGCCAACTCAGTATCGAGATCCGCGCGCAACTGCGCGACGAATTCAGGCGAGGGGTCCTCGCCTTCGATGGCAGCCACGAGCCGTCCGAGATCGTCAGGCATCGCTCTTCTCCAATTCCTTTGCCAGGTTGCTGCGGGCACGCGTGACCAGCCCTTCGACGGATTTGGCCGAGCGCCCGAGCTCATCTGCGAGTTCGGGAATCGTCTTGCCGTCCAAGTAGTGCAGCGTCAACACCAGACGGTGTTCGACACTGAGCCGGTCGAGTGCGTCCTGAACGCGTAGGCGTTCGGCAACGTCGTCGCCGTGATCGTCCCCCAGGTCATCGGTACCGATGAGCCGGAGCTTGCCCACATACCGACTCTGGCGACGTAACACGTCGATGAGCCGGTTGTTGGCAACCTTCAGTAGCCAGCCGATGTTGATGTCGGAGGGGTCGTCGACACTTCTGACCGCAGTCGTGAAGGTGTCGTGGGTGACGTCCTCAGCAGTGGCGTGATCTCGGCAACGCCGATGGATGTAGCGGTAGACCTCGGCCACGTTCTCGTCGTAGAGGGCGGTGAAACCCGCACGACGCGCAGCACGATCCACCGTGACATCCACGATCGCGTCCTGTGCTCCCATCACCCCTCTCAACGAATGAGAGACGAGAATCCCCTTGGGGGTCTTCGAACAATCTTGACGGCCTGCGGGAGAGCTGTCTACCGGCCGGCCGGAAGAATGGCGATCCAGAGCTTGGCGGTTTCGTTCGTTAATGTGGACAGCGGTGACGAGTCGCGTGGCGCGGTCGCCGAAGGGAGAGCGTTGTGGGCGCAAAGGTTCTACCCAGCTGGAGAGATGGAGAGGTCAGACGAGCGATAGTCGACTTTGTCC
>JBPCTU010000261.1:0-5617 GCA_051011515.1 Acidimicrobiales bacterium | reverse complement strand
CTCAACGTGCCACGAGACGTCGGTGAAGACGTGACCATCTCGGTTACCGAGCTCGAGCATGCTGTCTACGCGCTCGACCCCTACCCATTCGATGCCGAGGGCATCGAGCTCGCCACTGAGGGCCGGTTGATCGTGCCGCAGCCCGCTGGCACCGATCTTGCTGCGCTGCTCGCCGATACTCCGGCTACCGAACAGCGGGTACGCCTGGTGGCTGCGTGACCGAGAAGCCCAAAGGGTCCTTCTCCAAGGGTGTCGGGCAATGGATCGGAGCCGCCGAGGTTTACGATGCCGCCGGCGAATTCGCCGGCAACGGAACCGACACCCGCACCGTAGAAGCCGATGACGGGCAGGGCGCGGTGACGGTGAATGTCACGTTCTCGGGTCCCTTCTCGCTCGCAGGGCAATACACCATTTCCGATCAGAAGACCCACCGCCTGTACCAGGGGCCGCTCAATTACGGGTACGCCGACGCTCTGGGGGAGGGCTTGGTCGCTGCGCACAACTACTGGCCTGATCACGGCCTCAGCCAGCGGTTCTTCCTGATGGTGTTGCCGGACGGCTCGCGCCAGCTGTCGCTGGCTCTGCTTAGCCGCGGCGAGTCGCTGCGCTGGACAGTTGTGGGCGAGTACCAGCGCCAGACCGACCCCGCATCGCCGGAGCCTCCCCCGGTCGTGCCCATCGATCCAATTGTGGTCGCCGGGGACCCGACCGCAGGTCGCGGAGCGATCCTGTTGCATCGACCGGGTAGATGGGTGGGCGAGCTGGTCGTTCTGAACGGAGCCGGTGAATCGGTGGGCTCAACACGGTACGCGGAGATGGTGAGCCAGGATGACAATGACGATGGCGTGCGCGTGGAGCTCTCGGGCATCGGGCCCGTCGCCGACACGAGCTTCTCGATGAGCACCGATGGTTGGTCGGCGTGGACGCCGCCCGGAGACGTGGTCGGCAGCTGCAGTCTGAGTGGCGGTCGAGGTCTGTCGGGTTCGTTTCTCCACCACGCCGAAGCGCTCCGAGTCTGGCGCCGTGAGGTGGTTTCCCAGGACGGGACTCTCAAGGGTGTGGTGCACATTTGGTACCAGGGTGAAGAGCGAATTGGCGTGGTACACGGCGTGCTCGACTTCGAGCCGGCCGATGGCTGAGGACGACAACTTCGGTGGTGCCTGGCTGGTCACCGAGTACGTGTACGACCCTGACGGCAGCTTCGTCGGGATCGTCGAACAACGCCGGCTGGTTGAATCGCTGGCTGACGGACGACTTCGGGTGACTCAGGTGTGCAGCCCTGGGCCGGAGTTGGAAGACCACGCCATGGGCGCATTCGCCGGAGAGTGGGTGTTCGATTTGGAGGTCCACGGTGCCGACCGGCACTACCTGGGTCCCGACGTGGTCGGAATGGGCACCGAGTGGGCCCCAGGGGCCATGACCGGCCAGGGCCTTTGGCCGCGGTTTGGGCACTCGTTCGAGTCGTACGCCGTGTTGGTGGCGCCCGATCGTCAGCTGACCGGGGGGTTCTTCTCGATCGCTGGTCGCAGCGTGGCGGACATCGTAGGTGTCGCTGTTCCGGAGTCTGCGGGGGTTGTGCCCGAGTTCGATCTGGCTGTCAGTCCCCCTGAGGTGGAGGAAACATGGACGCTTCAGCGAACGGTGGGACCGATGCGGATCGCCGAGGCGCGCCCTGACGCGACGACGAGGCGGAGGTTGTGGACGATGGCTGACTCGGTGAGCGAATCGAAGATCGAGATGCTCGAGAGCACCACGGCCGGAACCCGCTCAGTCAGCTCAAGCGTTCTGCCAGCGTAAAGCGCTCGTATAGGGACACTTCACGCTGGCAGTTCGTGTTGGGCCGCGCATCTCGGGCGCTTCGCGGCGGTTTGCGATAGTTCTGCCAGCGTAAAGCGCGCGTATAGGGACACTTCACGCTGGCAGTTGAGGTCGGGCCACCCATTTCCGGAGCCAACGGACCGGTTCGGCGACAGCCTAGGAGCGAGGGGCGAGCGACGGCAGGGTGCCTCTGGTTTGAGAACGCGGACTAGGCATCGTCGGGGGTCCACCTCAGGGGACCGAAGACCATGTCGGTCATCTGGTCGCCCCAGTAGACCTTCCAGGCGACCGCCATCGTGTGGTCGCGGTCGATCATGAACTAGCGACCCTTCACCTTGAACGGCTCAGACCTGTGATGCTGGGTCGTATACAAGGCTCGGCCGTATCCGATGGCGTTGCCGAACAGGTCTGGCCCCTCGTAGGTATGGCGGTTGGCGTTCCGCTGGCGGACGTAGCTGAACGTCCGATTGATCTCGCCCGACAGTTCCCAAGTCTGGTTGGCCCGGACCAAATCGATGGGTTCGTGCCGCAGGACGACCTCGACCTTGCCCTTTGGCTCCTGGTCGGCTCCGAACACCTCGCAGGTTCCTGTCCAGGTGCCAGATGTGCGATCGGGCAACACGTGTGGCCGAGTGGCCATCTCCCGCTCGTCCACGAGGAACTGGTCTATGCGAGCCCTGGTGTCGGGGTTGGTGTCGTAGTCATGCGCGTTTTGGTACACGCCGTTGAACACTGAGAAGAGCGTGGGCCCCTCATAGAGCAGTGAGGAGTACACCTGGGTTATTCCGTCGGGCAGGATCTGGTTGATCGTGTTCAGATCGGCGCGCCAAGCGGGGGAGTAGTAGTGCGAATCGACCAGCGAACCATAGGGGTGGCCGGCGCCGTAGAAGTCGGGACCCAAGTACACGCGGTTCGCGCCCTGGTCGTCGACCCCGAACGCGAAGTCGTTGATCTCGAACCTGCTGCGTAGTGGACCGCTGTTCATGAAGTTGCAGTGCATGTAGTACGTGGTGACGCCGTCTTCGAACACCGACGACCGGTTGACCTTGTTGAACCCGGTGTGATTGCCGTCGGCATCGAAGACTGACGGGATGCCGTACCACTCGCCCGTGATGCGCTGCTGCCATTCGCTGACTGCCTCGTCGCTCATGTATTGCTCCTCTAGATCGCTTGCAGGCCGCGGCCAGCGTGTTCAAGGCTGAGTCGGATTCGCTGGCTGACCTCTTGCCCAAGAAGCTGATCGACTCGCGCCCAGACGGGATCGACATCCGGGTTGAAGATCGCGGCTCGATTGGCTGCGTCTCGGGCCTTCAGCTGATCGCTCGATGTGTTGACGGCTGCGTCAGGCACGCCTGAGGCAACGAGTTGAAGCCAGTGGTCGCGGTACCTGGTGACGGTGGGAACGATGGATGCGAACCCTGCTTCATCCGCTCGGTGAGCCAACATCCACGCTGACATCAGCTGCCACTGTCTTGGTGACAGATGGGCCGGAGAGAGCCCCTCGAGCTCGAGGGCCTCGTCGTGGGCGGCCGTCAGCGGCACGAAGCAGTGATCCAGGTATGCGAGGTTCGCGCCGGGATCGACCCGAGGAATCAAGTCGAGGTGAAACGCGTAGTGAGGGCCTGCCAGAACCGCGTCGAGCGTGAAGTGCGGCACCGGGCTCTCGGGCGGAGTGAAGGCGAACATCATGTGGCTGTCGAGTCCGAATGCCTCGACGGTCATGCCGACGTAGACCACCGTCGCTGAGTCACCTCCGAGGATGCGATGAGCGCCCACGGGTGAGCCATCCATGGCCGAGACAAGGTCGTCGTTCAGTTGTTCCTCGAGTCCCAACGAGGACGAAATGTGGTCGACGGTTCCGTGGCACAGGTCGCGAGTCAGGCTCATGATCCCTCCGCTGGTTCTGCTGGCTGCTCAACCGAGGGAAACACCCAGGCGTTGGTCAGCTCATCGTCGGCGGTGCGGGCCGGCGATGCGATCACGGCTACCTGCCGCCGTGTCAACTCGTCAGCGGGCTCGGGGATCACCCAACCCTTGTCGGTCTGTTCCTGGCGCCAGCGCCGATAGGCGAGCTGGATGGCGTCGGACTTGACGTGCAGCTCGGCCGAAAGGTCGAACGGTACGAGCTCGGGCCGCTGGGACTCCACCGTTGGTTGGTCCTCTTTGAAGATCTTGACCGTCCTACGGATGGAGTCTCTGTCGGCCCAGGCTCCAGTGAAGAACGTCCGCAGCATGCAGAACTTGGACACGGTTGTGTGCTCGTCCCGGGGAACAGCCGCGGTGAAGATGCGGATCTCGCCCAGTGGTAGGCGAACGACGAGCATCGACATGTTCGGCGGGTAGAACCCTGTCGTCGTCCGAACCGGTGCCCGTTCTTTGTTCCGGCTGACGGCCTTCCAGATCCCGGACGGGAGCGGCGGGTTCAGCTCCACAGTGGCAGTGACCGACGTCAGAAAGTCGTCGCTTCGGGTCTCGTCCAGCTCGAAGTCCTGGATCTCCGGTTCATCAGCGTTGCCGAACGAACCGGAGTGCACGAATGGCGTATGAGCGATGTCGACAGCGTTCTCGAGCACGCGGTCGTAGTTGGCGTTCCAGTCGAATTCGCCGAACACCGCACGGTAACCATCGGCTTTGGCCTCTTCGGCAAGATCGAGACCGTCGAGCTCGGGCACTGGTGGTCGCTCCTCGGCAGGAAGATCGCCCACAAACACCCACACGAACCCGTAGCGCTCGACGCATGGATACGCGTCGACCCGGGCCTTCTTGGGGATTGGTACTCCGTCGCGATTCGCGGGTATGTCGACACACATACCTGAGCTGTCGTATTTCCAGCCGTGGTACGGGCACTCGACACAGTTGTCCTTCACCGCGCCCCCGGCGAGCGAACCCCCGCGGTGGACGCAGATGTCAGACTGCGCGTTGACTGTGCCGTCGTTGCTTCGCCACAGCACGAGGTCATGCCCGTGGATACGAGCTTGGACGGGGTCGTTGGTGACCTCGTGGCCGAACTCCACGGCATACCAGTGGTTCTTGATGAGCACGAAGACTCCTTCTATGCCGGGGGGCGGGGAAGTTCTCGATCCCCGCCCCAAAGTGCTCGGACGAGGCGGTCGGTCAGCTCTTGGCCGAAGAACCTCACGGCCATGATGTTGGCAGGGTCTCGCTCGGCGATGTTGCGACGGCGGGTCAGGTCGTCGGCCGCGAGCTGAACCCGACGTTCCTCGGCCACAGGCTCCGCTTCATCCACGAATTCGAGCCACCGGTCGAGGCGGGCGTGTGCGAGGTCGCTGATCTGGTCCAGGCGGTCCGCCTGGTACCCCTCGCCCGGCGATGTGAAACACACCGCAACGTCGGACAGCGCCTGACGCACATACAGGGCCTTCGAGGTGAACGGCCGAAGCCCTTCATCGGCGCGCAGATCGAGGAACTCGTCGTTGAGTGGCGCGTAGTACTTGTCGAGTGCCTCGGTGTCGAGCATCAGGTCGGACCGCGGGTTGTAGTCGATGTAGAACCACAAGTCCGGCAACGTCCCCCACGCGATCCCCAGGTGGGGCACGTCGATGTGCGGGCCGAGCCACACGGTCACGTGCATGTTCGTGAATCCAAGCGGTGGGTTGCCTATCCAAGAATGGACCAGCCAGTCGACTTCTGGGCCCACGTATGCTGCGAGGCGTCCGGATGGATAGTCGGCCTCGCCCTTGTATGACTCGAGGTCCTCAGTGCTCGGGTCGCGGGTCAACCCGAAGCGGGCCTGAAGCTTGGCCATCAGTTCCTCGGTGATGCCCCAGAGTCGATCGAA
>JBPCTU010000260.1:0-10898 GCA_051011515.1 Acidimicrobiales bacterium | reverse complement strand
CGCTCGAGCAGGTCGGCGGTGAGCTCCTGGAACTTCGCCCGCGACAGCGAGTAGTCGAGGTGCAGTGGCCCGGCGTCGGTCGCGGTGACGAACGGCAGATTGATCTGGGTGGTCTGGCCGGCGGAGAGCTCGATCTTGGCCTTCTCGGCAGCTTCCTTGAGACGCTGCATCGCCATGTTGTCGAGGCTCAGGTCGACACCGTGATCGTTCTTGAACGAGGAGACGAGCCATTCGATGACCCGCTCGTCCCAATCGTCGCCACCGAGCTCGGTGTCGCCGCTGGTGGACTTCACTTCGAAGACCCCGTCGCCGATCTCGAGTACGGACACGTCGAAGGTGCCGCCACCGAGGTCGAACACAAGAATGGTCTGTTCCTGGCCGTCCTTGTCGAGCCCGTAGGCAAGAGCTGCAGCCGTGGGCTCGTTGATGATGCGCAGCACCTCGAGCCCGGCAACCTGGCCGGCCTCCTGGGTGGCGGTGCGCTGAGCGTCGTCGAAGTAGGCGGGCACGGTGATGACAGCCTCGGTGACGGTGGCACCGAGGTAGGCCTCGGCGTCCCTCTTGAGCTTCTGGAGGATGCGAGCCGAGATCTCCTGGGCGTTGTAGGCCTTGCCATCGATGTCGATGCTCCAGCCGGTGCCCATGTGCCGCTTGACCGACCGAATGGTGCGGTCGGGGTTGGTGATGGCTTGGCGCTTGGCTACCTCACCTACGAGGACTTCATTGTTCTTCGCGAATGCAACCACTGAGGGAGTGGTGCGGCTGCCTTCTGCGTTGGCGATGACGGTGGGTTCGCCACCTTCGAGAACCGAAACTACCGAGTTTGTGGTTCCGAGGTCGATGCCGACGGCCTTGGCCATATTGTCTTATCTCCTGTTCGGCGCATGTGGGCGCTTAGGTAATGAAAGGGGTTGTGCGCGTTCCCAGCAGGAACGTACGGGTCAGTCAACCGCAGGTTACGGCCCCCCATTCCCAATTCCCACAATTTATTATCGTCTTCAACCCAGAAAACTTGAGCCTATTGTTATCAAGCCTGGCTGAGCCCGATGTGCCACTCGAGCGACGCCCCCAAAACCTGTTGCTGCAAGCGGAAAGCGCGCTCATCAGCGTGTTTTACGCTGCCAGAACCGTTTCGAGCCCCTCAGCCGTATTTGACCTCCGCGCCGTAACCCGCGGTGCCGTGTTCGATGATGTCGAGACCCTCGAGCTCCTCCTCCGGGCTGACTCGCAGCAGACCCACGCCCTTGAGCCCGGCGAACAACAGGCCCGTCGTGGCCAACACCCAGGCAGCAACGATCAGCGCGCCCAGTGCCTGCACCACCAACTGCTCGATACCGCCGCCATAGAACAGTCCAGCGTCTTGTCGACCCAGGAATGCGTCGTCGTACTTGGCGAACAACCCGATGGCCAAAGTCCCCCAAACCCCCACGACACCGTGAACCGATATCGCACCCACAGGGTCGTCGATTCGGAGCCGGTCGAAGGCGAACACGCTGAAGACGACAATCACGCCCCCGATCGCGCCGGTCAAGACCGCACCAGTAACCGTCAGCGCAGCCGTACCCGCGGTTATGGCGACCAGCCCTGCAAGGATGCCGTTAGCCGTCATCGCTACGTCGAGCGCACCAGTCTTTGCCCAGATCGTGGCCCCTGCCGCGAGCCCGCCCGCAGCCGCCGCCATCATCGTTGTCACGCCCGCCCGAACCACCACGCTGTCTGCGGCGAGCTCTGACCCTGCGTTGAAGCCGAACCAGCCGAACCACAGAATGAAGACACCGACGACGGTGAAGGCCATGTTGTGACCGGGGATGGCCCGCGGCTGACCATCGGACCCGTATTTGCCAAGACGAGGCCCGAGGAAGATCGCTCCCATGAGGGCTGCCCAACCACCCGCGGAGTGGACGATCGTGGAACCGGCGAAGTCACTGAACACTGCGTCGCCGATCTCGATGTCGGTGAGGATGCCGCCGCCCCAGAAAGAATGCACGACCATCGGGTAGATGAAGCCTGTCATCGCAGCGGCAAATATCAGATAGCCGCTGATCTTGGTGCGCTCTGCCATCGCGCCTGACGCGATGGTCACCGCCGCCGCGGCGAACACAACCTGGAAGAAGAACGGTGTGTAGCCGCTGTACAACCCGTCGAAACTGCCGTCTTCGAACCCGGACAGGAAGAACGCGTCCGTCCCGAGGAGGGTGGAGTCGCTGCCGAACGCGATGCCATATCCGACCGCCCAGAACATGAGCGCTCCCACACACATGTCCGCCATGTTCTTGGCCATGATGTTGGAGACGTTCTTGGCCCGCGTCAGTCCCGCTTCGACCAGCGCGAAACCCGCTTGCATCAAAAACACGAGAATGCCGGCGACGAACACCCAAATGTTGTCGAGGACAACCTGCACCACTTCGGCGTCGGTCGCTTCCTGCGCCATAGCCGGAGACGCCAGTGCGACAACCAAGGCCATCGCTCCGACCAACATCGCTACCAACTTGCGGGCCATCGAATCCTCCTCGTGGCCGCGCTGTTTCACGGCACACCTGTGTGATGACGCAGCAAGCTACGACTGGACCGTTTCCGATCTGTTCCAGTTGTGTGAACGGAAGCGCACCAACAGCTTTCGCGTTCCTGTCGTATCTGACAGCTGTCTTGCCAGAGCCCATCGAGCCACCCGGCATCGAACGCGTCGAGATGAACTCCCACCGACCGTGGCGGCCGTCGAGCAGCGCGAGGCCCCCGCGTCGGCTTGCCTCTTCCACGAGACCGTGCCGCACTTGCGGCGCGGACCTTCGTTTCAGGCCGGCCACTCCATGAGGTAGCCACGAGACCTGACCGTGCGAATAACCAGGCCGATCTGATCCAACCGCCGACGCAACCGAAGTATGCGCACGTCGAGCACGTTGCGCTCACCGACACCTTCGGGCCATGCAGCGCCTATGAGCTCGTTCCGACCAACGACCGCGCCAAAACGATCGGCAAGCAGCCGGGCCAGGTTCGCCTCTACCGGGGGCACTGCAACCCAGGCTCGACCCACACGCACCAGCCCATCGTCGTCGACGTAGGGCTTCGGGGCCTGATCACCGGCTCCGGCCCGGCGCAACAACGCCTCGACGCGCGCCGAACGATCAACCTCAGGAGCGGGTACCCGAATCCAGTCCTCCAAGGGGCTCTCGATCACCGGTGGACGCTGATCAGAACCCACCACCAACAAGCGCGGGATGCCGGCTGCATCCAACAACCGTCGCCGCTCTTCCTCGAGCGGCCAACTCAGCGCGACCACCTGCATGACACGGACCGTAAGAGAGATTCGTTTCGTGTTTGTTTCCTACGCATGAACTCAACCGCGGCTCATGTGTGGCCCAGTCGGCAACCCCGCTCGCGCCTCCGATTGAGTCAATCGAGGTGCCATTGCGGCGGACGCATCGACGGCCCTTCGGCCGTCAACATCAACGGCCCGTACAAATCGCCCGACAACTCACCACCAGATGTCGCGGGACACTACCGTTGTCGCAGCTATGGACGAGACCACACAGAAGAAGCGGATCAAGCCCGAACAATGGGTCATCGGACTGGGTGTTGCGGTCGCCCTCTTCACTGCACTCTCAGGTATTGCCGCCGCAGTGTTCGACCAGACCGACGACAGCGAGATACACCGCACCGTCTTCGGCAACATCCCCGATCCGGTGAAGGTCATCTTCTACACGGTCCTGCCAGTGATCATCATCTGGGGGGCGTGGGAGTTCTCCAAACGAGTCAAGAACTGGGGTCGAGGCGCCCCCGACAACCGGGCCACCACATCGGAGAACGTCGAACGCCGGGCCAAGAACCTGCGCGCCGGCCTCTACATGCAGACCCTGATGCGCGAACCCGCCACCGGGATCATGCATTCGATGATCTACTTCAGCTTCATCATCTTGTTAGGGGTCACCACCACGCTCGAAATCGACCACCAACTACCCGAAGACCTGAAGTTCCTCCATGGCGGCGTCTACAAGGGTTACTCGGCGGTCGGCGACATCGCAGGCGCGTTCTTGTTGGTGGGAACCACCTGGGCCATCCTGCGCCGATACGGCCCTCGACGTTTCCGGCCCTACCGAATCCGGATCAAGTCCAAACCCGAGCACGCGATCATCCTCGGCACATTCTTCGCCCTCGCCGTTACCGGATTCGGTGCCGAGGCATTCCGCATCGCTCTCGACGGCACTCCCGACTTCGAGAAGTGGTCGGTCATCGGGTACCCGCTGGCAACGCTTGTCGACGGAATGGACAACCTGAGCGGTTGGCACCAGGGCTGGTGGTACGCACACGTCATCACGTTCGTGGCGTTCCTGTTGATCCTGCCCATCACGATGCTGCGTCACATCTTCACATCGCCTCTGAACATGTACCTCAAGGACCGCGACCTGCCCAAGGGCGCGATGAAACCCATGCCCAACCTGATGGAGACCGAGCTGGAAACGTTCGGTGCGTCCACTATCGAGGACTTCACGTGGAAGCAGCTGCTCGACACCGACGCATGCACGATGTGTGGTCGTTGCACGTCGGTCTGCCCGGCACATGCCACGGGTAAACCGCTGGATCCTCGCGAGATCGTCCTCAAGACAGGCGAGGTCATGGCCCGCACGGGAGACCCCGAGGTCCCTCCACCTCTGGGCGTCGACAAGGAGATCACCGTCCAGGCCGACTGGATGTTCGACCGCATCACCAACGACGAACTCTGGAGCTGCACCACCTGCCGGGCGTGCGACGAGATCTGCCCGGTGAACATCGAGATCCTCGACAAGATCCTCGACATGCGGCGATACAAGTCGCTGATGGAGTCGGATTTCCCGTCCGAGCTGGGAAACGCATACCGGGCGATGGAGAACTCCGGCAACCCCTGGGCGATCTCGCAGTCTGAACGCGCTGACTGGGCCAAAGACATCGAAGGCATCGAGGTCCTCGACGGCGGCGATCCTTTGCAGAGCGAGTACCTCTACTGGGTCGGGTGCGCTGGTTCCTTCGATGACAAGAACAAGAAGGTCACCCAGGCGATGGCAAAGCTGCTGGCCAGAGCCGGCATCGACGTGTCCATTCTCGGGCCCGCCGAAAACTGCACCGGCGACCCCGCCCGGCGGTCGGGGAACGAATACATCTTCCAGATGTTGGCCACGCAGAACATCGAGACCCTCGACGGTATGGGCGTCAAGAAGATCATCACCCAGTGCCCTCATTGCTTCAACACGTTGAGCAACGAGTACCCCCAACTCGGAGGGCACTACGAGGTCATCCACCACAGTCAACTGCTCGAACACCTCATCGACACCGGCCAGCTGGATATGTCGCGGGCAACACTCAGCGAACGCATCGTTTACCACGACTCGTGTTATCTCGGTCGCCACAACGACGTCTACATGGCACCTCGCCGGGTCATCGGGTCCTTGGCCGGAGTCGACATCGTCGAAGCGCCCAAGAACGGCACGGAGGGCATGTGCTGCGGCGCCGGCGGCGCGCGCATGTGGATGGAGGAGGACATCGGACCGAAGGTCAACGACGTCCGCGCTCAAGAACTGGTCGATACCGGTGCCAGCCGGGTCGCAACCGCCTGCCCCTTCTGTTACATCATGATGGACGATGGCGTGAAGGCTGCCGGCAAAGAGGATGACGAAGTCCGTGTCGCGGACATCGCCATCCATCTGGTCGAGGCGATCGAGGAGGGCGAACGGTTGGCCGAGGAGGAGCGCGCCCTCGATCTGACCGATCCACTCCGGGTACGTGTCGAAACGGTGCCCGCAGACGTCGTCGCCGGGGCCGCGATGGCCACCTACATGGCAGCGCAACAATCCGAAGCTGTGGCCGAGGCTGCTGAGGCGTCGGTAGCCGTGATGGACGAAAAGGTGGATGAGGCGGCACCCGCTGAACCCGCCGTCGTCAGCGCCGAGCCCCCCGTAGCCGAGCCTCCGCTCCCCACTGCCGATCTCGAACAGGACGACGCGGAGCAGGCCCCAACAGAAACGCCCGTTGAGCCACCGCCCGAGGAGTCCCCCGCAGCGATGAACCAGGCTGAGGCAGCGGCAGCGGCAGCCGCGGCTGCTGCCCCGAAGCCCGAGCCGGCTCCGGACCCTTCGGGCGCCCGGCCCGACAACTTGGCGGCAATTCGTGGCATGGATCCCTACACCGCGCAGCGATTGGTCGCCCGAGGCGTCACCACGTTCGAAGCCGTTGCCAACCTGAGCGATGCCGAGGTTGACGAAATCGAAGATGAGTTCGACCTCCCCGGCAACTTCGGCCGATTCAGCTGGCGGTTCCAGGCCGAACAACTCGCTGCTGAGGAGTAGTCAGCTCGGAGCCCAACCAGAGCGAGAGATGATCAGTCCGGTTCGTCCGAATCGAGGGTGATGGCTCGCCGGCGCGAGATCCACACGCCAACAACAACCAGAAGCCCGACGATCACGAGAGCCGCGATTGGTGCGTCGACAATGCCCCGGGCTGCATCGTCGCCCCAAACCGAGAGTGCGAGCGTCCCAGGTATCAGGCCCACGAACGTGCCCGCCAAGAACGTCGTGAACGAGATCCTGCTGACCCCCAGAAACCAATCGGCCGCCGGGGCGTAACCAGTGACCAGACGCAGCCCGACGGTCGCAAGAAATCCGTGGTCGGCCAAACGCTGCTCCCATGGCCGCAATCGGGCGGGGAGCCTTGCCTCCACCCAGTCCTGAGCCAACCATCTGGCCAAGATGAATCCGGCCGTGCTCGCCAACATTCCACCGGCCAGCGTGTAGGTGGCGACCTCCCACCACGGCCACACGAATGTCGCTGGGATGATCAATAGTGCGCCAGGGAGAGACAGGGGTTGGAGCGCAAGGAAAGCAAAGACGTAGGCAAGCGGCCCCCAAGGGCCGGAATCGGTGAGGAACTCCTCCACCGCGTCTTGATCGCGCAGGGCGTCGAATGCTCCCGCAAAGGCCGCGACCACGACAGCGACAGCAATGGCGACAACCACTGCCCATTTCAGTGTCCGACTCGCCAACGCGACCGGCATTGTCCTGGACCCCACTATCGATCACGATGAGCAGCCATGAAACGGGCCCGCTAGTCGAAGTTCTCCCAATATCGGCTCGGCCGTGGTCCCACCTGGTTCTGATACTTGGAGCCAACCATCTTTGACCCGTACGGGTTCTCGGCCGGCGTGGTCATCTCCTGGAAGCTGATCTGACCAATCTTCATTCCGGCATAAAGAGTGATGGGGAGGTTGGCGACATTGCTCAGCTCGAGGGTCAGCTGACCATCCCAACCGGCGTCCACGAAACCGGCCGTGGAGTGGATGAGAAGGCCGAGTCGACCCAGGCTGCTCTTCCCTTCGAGACGGGCGACCAGATCCGTCGGGACACAAACTCGTTCCAGAGTGGATCCGAGAACGAACTCGCCTGGATGGAGAATGAAGGGGTCATCGCCCCGTATCTCGACGAGCTCGGTCAGCTCCTCGAGGTTCTGGCGGACGTCTATCAGCCCGAGAGTGTGGTTGCGGAAGACGCGAAAGTGGCGGTCGATTCGGAGGTCGACCGAGCTGGGTTGGATGGCGTTGTCGCCCATGGGCTCGATAACGATTCGCCCCGCTGCCAACTCTTCGCGAAGGGTGCGGTCAGAGAGGATCACCGGCCGCACACTACTCGCAGCTCGGCAAACACTGTGGTCCGGGTTCGATCCCTGCGAGGTGGCGGCAGCTCTTGACGGCAACCAGCCCGTTCGACACCACGAGCCAGGCTGTCGGCCAGATCACCCGTACCAATCGAGCCAGCTGCCATGGGGATGCGCCCAGCCCAAGAACTCTGCAGAGCGATCGCCCTCAGAGCTGTACTGCACATGCGCCACGACGCTCGGCGTGACCTCTTGTTCGGACCTCGTGCTCGGCCTGTCGATGTCGACGACCACCCCCGGGTGTTCGATGCTCAGCCAGCTGACGGGCCGACGACAGTTGGCCAAGGCCTGCTCGAAGTCCACACGCTGGGTCACGTTCAGGTAGAAGGTGACCCAGCTGGTCAGAACCACCGCATGAAGGTCGTCCGGGATCTGGTCAACCATGGCTCCAAGATCCGCCACTGCGTCGCCCTTCACAACCGAGACTCCTTCTCCTGAGGCCATGTCCAGAGCCACCCGCAGGCGGTCCTGGCGATCCGTCTGACCGACCCAAACACATGCCAGCAGCCAACGCACAGACTCCTCGTCGTTGACGTCGATGGGCGCCTGATCCAGTCCCTTGCGCCACGACAAGGACAGATCAGCCATGTTGAAAGCAGCTGGGGGAGTGTCCACTGCGCAGTCGATCCGAATGGGACTCGAGGCCTCGCCCACCTGCATGGCGCCGTAGTCCAGATAACACCGGTCCACGAGCAGGTTGAGACCCGCACTCGCGCCAACCTCAACCAATCCGAGGCCCCTACGAGCCGAGCGAGCGACGTGAGCCAGCGCGGGAGCGATGGCCGAAGTGCGACCAACTTCGTTGGTCTGGACGCGACGGTGCTGGAGCAGTTCAACGATGTCGCCTCGATGTTCCAGCACGAAGGGTTTGAAGAGCGCGACCGCAGCCACGACGTCCTCCGCGTCGTACGCCTCCTCGAGGGGATGAGAGACACCCGCGAGCAACAGGAAACGAACGGCCGCCAGAAGGTGGTTCGGGTGATGTGCTGCAGGCGGAGCCTCCGTGGCGATGGCCAGCAGGTCATAATCATCGGCGACGCTCGTGGCGATGGCCCGATACACAGGCGCATCCGACCCCGGTCCAGTAGCCGCGTAGACGCGCCACAGATGAGCAATGTCGCTGGCCATGACATGAGTCTGCCATCGAGCTCCTGCTGCGGGAGCTTCGGCTGGCAGCCCTGACTAGGTCGAACGGCCCGGGTTCATCGACCAGCCCCGAGCCACGCGGCGAAAGTTGAAGACCCGCTTCGCCGATACCTCACGTAGTGGCACCATCATGAGCCTTCGTTCGTCTGCACCTCGTCGTCGCGCTGGCACCCGCAGCCGAAAGGTCATCGCGGGTGGCACGACCGCGGCCTTTGCCGGGCTGGTCGCGGCAATCGGCGTGTCCGACGCAAGCGACACCGAGGCGGTCGAGGCCGCCTCGGCACCCGAGGATCTCGCATTCACCGAGCCGACCTCGACCTCATCGCCAACAACAGCGCCGACGGCGACGGCCTCCCCCGCCCCGACAACAACCGTTACGCCGGAGCCGTCAGCGACCACTCCTCCGTCGCTCTACCTCTCCTACACATTTCCGACGCCGACGTCGTCTCCCACGTCGACTCCTGCACCGATCGTGCAAGTGCAGGTGCCGACCTCCACCCCGGTTCCCCAACAACCAACCGCGACCCCGGACAATCAGCCAGCTCCGGAACCGGAGCCAGAGCCGGAACCCCAACCACCAACGCCGACACCCATTCCGCCACCACCCCAACCAACCGCGACCCCGGTTCCTCCACCACCGCCGGATCCGACGCCAACACCCGAACCGCCACCAGATCCGACACCAGATCCGACCCCCGAACCAACACCGACGCCGACCAGTGGGAGTAGTTGACACAACGGTTCACGCCATGGGCACCCAGGCCCGCCTGTTCTTCACGAACGGGCCGCCTGGGCTGGAACGCGTACTTCTCGACCGGCTGACCGAACTGGAACGACGCTGGAGCCGCTTTCTCACCGATTCTGAGATCAACGCGATCAACGCCGCTGCTGGGACGCCCGTCACCGTTTCCACCGACACTCAACTGCTCGTCCAGCGAGCCATCTCGGCATCTCAGAGAACTCGTGGATGGTTCGATCCGACCCTGTTGAACGAGCTTGTCGAGGCGGGATACAACCAGACGTTCGAGCAGCTTCCGACCCACGGTCTGGGACAGATGGTCATTACCGTCCACCGATCTGCCGATGGTGACCAGGTGAGGTTGCATGACTGGAACGCATTGAGCAGCAGCATCGTGACCGACCCAGTCGGTGGCTCTGTCATGGTGCCTTCTGGTGTCGGGATCGACCCGGGCGGCATCGGCAAGGGGTTGGGGGCCGACATTCTCCTGCAACTGGCACTCGAGTCCGGCGCCAGTGCGGCGATGGTCGACCTCGGTGGTGACCTCGTGATGGGTGGACGAGCACCCGCTGCGGGTTGGCCGGTCGCGATCGAAGATCCGTTCGACCGCAAGCGTCCTGCGGTGGAGATCCGCCTCGACTGGGGCGCCGTGGCCACGAGCAGTAGATCTCGTCGTCGCTGGGTGGACGAGGGCGCGGAACGCAACCATCTGATCGACCCGAGCACCGGAACCTCGACCGACTCCGACGTGGCCGCATGCACCGTCATCGGAGCAGAGTGTTGGCTGGCGGAGTCCTACGCCAAGGCAGCAGTCCTGGCCGGTAGGCAAGCAGGTCTCCAGATGCTCGAAGAGGATGGCCTGGAAGGACTGCTGTTCGGTGTGGACGGTTCAGTCCATCAGACGTCTGGCATGGAGCAGTTCACGGCATGAACGTGGAGAAGCTCACCTGGTATGTGGCTCGATCTGGGGGGATCGTTGCGTGGGTGCTGCTGGCCGCAGGCATCGTCCTTGGTCTACTGCTGTCCAGTCGGCTCCTCGGTAGGAAGGCAAGTCCGGCGTGGATCCTCTCGGTTCACCGCTACCTCGGTGGGCTCGCGGTGATCTTCACCGGCATCCACGTCGCGGCCATAATGCTCGACGACTTCGTGGACTTCGGGTTGGTGGAAGTCCTTGTGCCGATGGCTTCGTCGTGGCGCCCTGGTGCGGTTGCCTGGGGCATCGTTGCCATGTACCTCATCGTCGCCATCGAGCTGACTTCGTTCGCGATGAAGCGCCTTCCGAAGGGGTTGTGGCGTGGGGTTCACTGGACCAGTGCCCCGTTGTTCGTCGTTGCCACCG
>JBPCTU010000259.1:0-2650 GCA_051011515.1 Acidimicrobiales bacterium | reverse complement strand
GCCATCGGCACGGTCGTTTTCCTGGTTGCGTTCGCCGCTGCGGTGGAGCGGAGCCGAACCGAGGAGATCGCAGTCGCCAGCCTCTACTTCCTGTCGGGATCCGCACCCGGGAGCGTCAGGTGGCATCTCTTGGGTTCGACAGCGATACAGACGGCTGTAGCGTTCGCTGCTGCGGCGGCGCGCCCCTTCACCGGTGCAGCGTTCGGTATCCTCGTACCCATGTACGGTCTGGCCATGGCCGGCCTATGGGCCGCTCGACACGGCACGTTCCCCGACCGCATCAACCTCCGACCCAAGAAGATCAGGTGACCAGTGACTGATCACGCAAGCGAAAGAGCAATCATCGAAGCCCCGCCACAACAGTGTTTCGAGGTCGCCGCGGACTTCGCCAGTTACCCCGAGTGGGCCAGTGACATCAAACATGCCGTCGTGTCTCGTTACGACGAGGATGGCCGCGGAGGCGACGTGGCCTTCCGTGCAGCGGCAATGGGCCGCAGCACCACCTATACGCTCCGGTACTACTACGGCAGCAACCCCCTGCGTATTGCCTGGAAGCAGCTGGAAGGCGACATCACCCGCAAACTCGACGGCGAGTACGAATTCCTGCCCGTCGCTGGTGAACCCGACCAGACCGAAGTCGTCTATCACCTCGAAGCCGAGCTGGTTGTGCCGATTCCGGGATTCGTGAAACGCCGGGCCGAGTCACGTATTGTCCGAACCGCTCTGGCTGACCTGCGAAGGAGAGTCGAAGCTACTGTTGCTTCGTGACCCGAAGCCCTGAGAGAAATTGTGACTAGTCCGGAGCGCGGCGAGATCGTCGTCGGCTTTGACATCGGAGGCACCAACGTCCGGGGTGTGGCGTTGCGCCACGATCAGTCAGTCGGCGACACCATCAAGATGGCCCGCACCGAGGATCCTGCAGATCTGGTCGACACCGTTGCTGCGCTTACCGAACAGATTGCCGAGATCGAGGGCAGTCGGGTGGTCGGTGTAGGAGTCGGCTGTGCGGGCATCGTGGACAACCTCGGTGTAGTCCGGACATCGCCGAACATTCCTTCGCTGGTCCAGTTTCCACTCAAGGACCAGCTCGACGAACGCATGGGAATCGAGACCGTCGTCGACAACGACGCCACGACTGCGGCTTGGGCCGAGGTGCGTATGGGTGCGGCTCGCGGCTGTGACGATGTCGCCTTCGTGGCTCTCGGTACCGGCATCGGCACCGGGTTCGTGTTGGGAGGCAACCTTCACAGGGGCGCCACCGGTTTCGCTGGCGAGTCGGGACACATGACGATCGTGCACGACGGCCTCGCTTGTGTATGTGGGCGGCGCGGGTGTTGGGAACGATACGCGTCGGGCACTGCGTTCGGCAGGCTGGCCAGGGAGGCTGCCGCAGCCGGGCGTGCCGATGTGTTGCTTCGCCTCGCAGGGGGTGACCCGCAGGCCGTCACCAGCGAGCAGGCGGCGGTGCTGGTGTCCGAAGACGATCCGGAAGCGCTGATGATCCTGGCAGAAGTCGGGTATTGGACAGCGGTTGGCTTGGCGAACCTGGTCAACATCTTGGATCCATCGATGATCGTCATCGGTGGGGGACTCGCCGACATCGGTGCGCCCCTCATAAACGCGATCCGAGACGCGTACCCGAAGGTGATGATCGACCACGAGATCCGCGGGCCCGTCGTCATCGAACAATCCCGGTTCGGTGGCCGTTCCGGCGCCATTGGCGCGGCGGCGCTGGCAGCCGGCATCTGAAACCCAACCCAAAGCGGCGTCCGGTGACCGGTAGAATCTGGGCATGGAGTTCCGACGGATCACCAACCTCCCGCCTTACGTGTTCACCATCATCAATGATCTCAAGGTCGAGGGCCGCCGCAACGGCGACGACATCATCGACTTCGGTTTCGGAAACCCCGATCTGCCATCACCCGATGTGGCCGTGGACAAGCTGTGTGAAGCCGCTTCGAATCCCAAGAACCACAGGTACTCATCCTCTAGGGGAATACCCAAACTTCGCGAAGCGATCTGCAACTTGTACGAACGTCGTTTCGGAGTCCACCTCGACCCAGAGACCGAGGCCATAAACACCATCGGTGCCAAAGAGGGTCTCTCACACCTCATGTGGACCCTGCTGCAGCCCGGCGACGCCGTCCTGGTGCCATCTCCTTCGTACCCGATTCACCTATATGCGCCCTTGTTCGCTGGAGCCGAAGTCCGCGAGATCCCACTGTCCACCGATGGTGACTTCTTCACGACGATGCGGGAGCGATTCGAATACAGCTGGCCGAAGCCCCGAGTGATCCTGCTGTCGTTCCCCCACAACCCCACGACCAAGTGTGTCGACCTCGACTTCATGGCCCAGGTCGTGGATTTTGCCAAGGAGAAGGACGTATTACTCGTCCACGACTTCGCATACGCCGATCTCGGCTTCGATGGGTACAGCCCCCCGTCGATACTCGAAGTCGACGGTGCCAAGGATGTCGCGGTCGAGCTCTACTCGATGACGAAATCGTTCTCGATGGCGGGTTGGCGTGTGGCGTTCATGCTCGGCAACGCCGAGGTGATCGCGGCGCTGGCCAAACTCAAGTCCTACCTCGACTACGGAGCGTTCCAGCCGATCCAGATCGCTGCGACGGTGACCCTCAACGAACTCCCC
>JBPCTU010000258.1:0-5944 GCA_051011515.1 Acidimicrobiales bacterium | reverse complement strand
GCCATGATCATCAGGCGCCGCTGTCGGTCGGCGTGCGGCAATAGCCCATCAGACGCATCGGCCAGGCCGTCGAAGTGCAATGCCCCGGTGATGCCCACATCGAGCAGAACAACCAGTGCCGCCGCTATCGCTGCCGGCCACAGGTGTTCCAACCCAACCCAAGCTCCCCCGAGCGCCGCCCCGAGAACAAGCCCCACCACGCCAAACCACCTGGTGGCCGCCGGGGTCGGACGCCCGCCGGACCCAACAACAGTTAGGAACGTGGTGGCCTCGACAGCGCCGCTCATACCTCGTCCCATGGGGGATCCGACAGTTCGACAACTTGCCCCGCGGCGACCAGGTAGGAGCGATCTGCCTGCGCGGCAACGAGCTGATTCAGGCGGCCGAGCTGGTCCTGGAACCGCCGACCGACCTCGGAAACGGGATGCACGGACAACCCGACCTCTTCGGACACGATGATGGTGTCACCGCGGCGGCGACCGAGATGCTTGCACAGCCGGTTTCCATCCGCGTCCAGGTCGTCGTACTGCGCCAGCCAGGCACCTAGAGAGTCCACCAAGACGCAGCCTTGTTTGGTGTCGAGGGCGTCGAACATTTGATCCATCGAGACTTCCATGGTCTCCCACGCAGCCGGCCGCCGAATCTGATGCGCAGCAATCCGATCAGCCATGGAGGGATCGCCAACAGCCGTCGCGACGTAGAGCACCTGGTCGCTGCTGGCACGAGCGAGCCGCTCCGCCATCTGCGACTTACCCGAACGCACGCCTCCGAGGAAGAGCGTGATCACTGGCACGCACCGAGCCCTTCGGCGACGGTCTCATGAACAGCGTTGGCCACCAGGGCACCCCACCTCGATCGTGGTCCACCGAAAGCCTCCTCCGGGCCGTCCGGCGGGCACATGACCACGACGGCATCGCTGGCGGTCCCGGTGCCCGCGACCCCATGTTCCTGGAGCGCCTGCGTCTTGGCTTCAGTGGCGGTGATGATCAGGTTGACCAGGCACGCTGGGGCACACCGCACTGGTAACTCGACAACGACGTTGATGGTCCCAGGCGCCGGTCCTGGGCCGTTGTCGGGCTCGACGCGGTCACCGATCGCCTCGGCGGCCCACGTCGGCCAGCTCACCCCCACAGTCGACCAGGCCCGGGCACCACTGTGATTGGCGGCGGCCCAGTCGCCTACCCGAGCGGCCGTTAGCAGTCCGACGCCGGGGCCGGACAGCCCGAAACCATCTGAAATCGATCGAATGTGGGTCGCCAGGTCCGTGCGGTCGTATCCCTTGTCGACCTCGACGTTGACGACCCACTCTCGTATCCCGAGACCACCTCCTACCGACGACGAAGAGAGCATCAGTCGAGGGCCCGCACACCTCCAGACCAGTACTGGCTCATTCGCGACGCTACGTTCGCAGGACACCTGGGTGATCATCAGTAGTCCAGACCCTTTCTCGCGAGCGTGCCGGCGTCGAAGGCATGTTTGACCTTGCGCACCTCAGAAACTGTGTCTGCGAGGTCGATCAAGCGTTCGGGCGCGTCACGGCCGGTCGCCACCACGTTCACCGTTGTAGGCCGTGTGCTGAGGGCTTCCAGAACGTCGGCCGAGTCGATCCAGCCCCAGTTCATGGGGTAGGTGATCTCGTCGAGGATCACCATCTGGTGAGTTCCAGCGCCGATTGTTTCTTTGGCGTGTTGCCATGCTTCGCGCGCCCGGGCTTCGTCCTCGGAAAGGTTGTCTGAATCCCAAGTGAAACCCTCGCCGATGCTCCACCAATCGACGCCCAACTCGCGTCCGATCTTCTCCTCACCGACTTTCCATTCCCCCGACTTCAGGAACTGAACCACAGCCACGTTCCAACCCCGTGCCAGCGATCTGAGCATGACCCCAAACGCGGCGGTGGACTTACCCTTGCCGTCACCGGTGTTGACGATGAGTTGGCCGTGGCGTGACGTCGAAGCGCCAGAAGTGTCAGGACCGGCGTCCGGTATATGGGTGGGATCCTCGCTCACGATCTTCTCCTTCTGCGCGGAATGACTGTGATGGTCGACCCTTCACGGACTACGTCGAGTTCGGCCCCATACACCTTGGAGAGAACACCTTCGTCCAGAACCTGGCTCGGCTCGCCGGCGCTGACAACACGTCCCTCGTCCATGAGCACGAGGTGGTCGGAGTACTGGGCGGCCAGACTTAGGTCGTGCAAGGTTGCCACCACGGTCACACCGCTTTCGCTTCGGATCTGGTCGATGGTCTCCAACACGTCCTGTTGGTGCCCGATATCGAGTGAGGTCGTGGGTTCGTCGAGCAGGAGAAGCGGAGTGCGCTGAGCTATGGCGCGAGCAACCACGACTCGCTGCCGCTCACCACCCGAAAGCTGATCGACACGCCTTGATCCGAATCCGTCGAGCCCCACGGCGGCCATCGTTTCCTCCACGACATCGAGATCGTCGACGAGCGGACGAAGCCCGCGGCCAAGGTGAGGCGTCCTGCCCAACAGGATGTAATCGACAACCTTCATCCGTGGCGGGATCACTGGGTTCTGGGGCATCGAAGCGACCTGACAGGCGCGACCACGGGCGGCTAGTTCGGTCGTGTCGCCGCCGAGAATCGTGACCGAGCCTGCATCGGCATCAACCAGCCCGGCAACTGCGCGCAATGCGGTCGTCTTACCGGCCCCATTCGGACCGATGATGCTCGTCCATTCGCCCCGACGGGCGACAAGATCGATCCCCTCGAGGATCAGCTGGCCCCCGAGACGGACTTGGAGGCCGGACACCTCGAGCGCTCGACCGTTCAGGCCCGGGTTCACACGCCCACTCCCGCGTCCCGGGTCCTCAAGACGAACAGGAAGAATGGCGCACCGAAGAAGGCAGTGACGACGCCGATGGGCAGCTCTGCCGGGGATTGAATGGTGCGAGCGATCACGTCCGCGATCACCAAGAACGCTCCTCCGATGAGGAACGAGATCGGGATGACCACCTTGTTGCTGGTCCCCACGAACAGGCGCACGAAGTGAGGAACGATGATTCCGACGAAACCGATCAGGCCACTCACCGCCACGGCGCTGGCCGCTGCCAGGGACGCCGCCAGAACGATCCGCCACCGAAGCCGAACAGGGTCGATGCCAAGGGTCAACGCCTCGTCTTCACCAACAGCGAGAACGTCGAGGGCCCTCCGAGACCAGAACAGAACTCCCACCGACAAGAACATGTATGGAGCCAGCAGAGCAACGTCGTCCCAACTCGCTCCCGAGAGTCTGCCGAGGATCCAGCTGTAGACCTCCCGCAGCCGCTCAACCTCCCTGGATTGCACGTACGTCTGGAGGGCGGTGAAGAACGCGGCGACGGCTATCCCGGCCAAGAGCAACGTGGCTGCCGTCCCCCGCCCGGTCACGGTTCCACCAACCGTCAGGGTCAGCGCGACTGCGAGGCCGGCACCAGCGAAAGCAGCCAGCGGAATCGGATCGAGAAATCCGACGCCGTCTCCCACATCGGCGACGATGACGAGCGTCGCTCCGAGTCCCGCTCCAGCGGCGATCCCGAGAAGATAAGGGTCTGCCAACGGGTTTCGGAACACCCCTTGGTAGGCGGCGCCCGAGGTCGCGAGCATGCCTCCCACCATGGCGCCGAGTACGACACGAGGGAAGCGGATGTCCCACACGATCGCAGCCCGTGTCGGACTCAGCCCTGAATCGACGTCAACCCCCGGGATGTGATCGATCAGCTCGAGAACGATGGCGACCGGGTCGATCGTGACTGCCCCGACCATCACGCCGACGAGCATCGAGAAAACCAACACGCCGAGCGCGCTCAGCACCCAGCTCGGCCTGAGCCGAGCCGGGTCCAGGTCCTGGGGCTCAGCCCGAGGCTGAGACTTCGAGAGCGAAGGTGGCATCGGCCACAACTTCCAGGAACTCGACGACTCGCGGACCCCAACGGGAGGCAATGTCGTCATCCAGCTCGACCACCTGCCCCATCTGCACCGCAGTCAGCTGATCCCAGCCAGGGCGAGCGGCAACAGTTTCTACGCTCTCGCCACAACACTTCGTGTCGGCCAGGTAGATCAGGTCCGGGTTCTTCTCGAGGATGTATTCCGCCGATAGCTGTGGAAACCCGAACCCCTCCTCGTCGGCTTCGTCAGCGATGTTCTCCAGGCCGATCAAGCCGTAGATCTGGCCGATGAAGGTCGAAGAGGTGGCACTGAAGTAGGTGGAATCGAGTTCGTGGTAGTAGGTCGGAGCGACCTCGAATGTCGGGGCGTCGGCCACGATCGCTTCGATGTCGGTCATCATCGTCGCGACCAGCTCGGCCGCTTCGGCGACCCGGCCGGTGGCAACGCCCAGGACCTCGATCTGGCTGTAAGTGTCGTCGAGCGAGGCCGCGAAGAAGAGCGACATCGACGGGATCTGCGCCGCCGCAAGCCCGGCCTCGATGTCTTCAGGAAGACCGCTACTCACGACAAGGTCCGGTTCGAACCCGATGATCGCCTCTACGTTCGGGGTGAAACCCGAGAGATCGGTCATCGGGGCTTCCGGCGGGTAGTTCGATTGGTCATCGACGGCGATCACTTGATCGCCCGCTCCTATCGCGAACAACATCTCGGTCGCAGTTGGCGACAGTGACACGATGCGCTGGGGCGCTTGCTCGAAGGTGATCTCGCCTGTCCCGTGGGCGACCGTCACCGGGAAGGTTCCCTCGGGCTCCGACTCCGGTTCGGGTTCCGGTTGGGGCTCTGGCTCCGGTTCGGGTGCTGGTTCGGGCTCCGGCTCTGGCTCCGGCTCAGCGTCCGGTTCAGCAGTGGGCGTCGGATCGGGGTCGCCGGTCGAAACCGCCTGAGAATCCCCGTCGTCACCGCAAGCCACCGCCAGTAGTGCCAGCAGGGCGAACAACACAATCAGTCTTTTCACTAGGTCTCCTTCTGTCGAGGCTTCGGCTGCTCGTCGACAGGGGACCCGTCAGACGAACCCGTCCTCCTCGGGATGGTTCGTCGCCAAGTGGGAACTCGACCGGACTCGTCGACGAGGCGAACCTCGACGCATCACCGTTGCGGGACAGTGCCGGATTTTCACCGGACTTCGTCTCTCACCTTGCGCCCCGCAACACTACCAACTTCGGCGCCGGCCGCCCCTATCTGCATCGACAGCACCGCGAAAGATGAGGTCCAATCAGGCCCGGGCGACAGAGCCACTCAGGCCTCGGGGCACATCCATTGATCGGCGAAACGGTCGCTCGACGGCGCACATCGATAACTCCCGTGGAGTGTCGACCACTCGATGGCTTGGAGATGCTGGCCCTCGGGCAGTCGCAAAGCGAACATCGAACCCGCCGAATGGACCCGGTCGGGTATGAGTTC
Source organism: Acidimicrobiales bacterium (assembly GCA_051011515.1). GTDB lineage: Bacteria > Actinomycetota > Acidimicrobiia > Acidimicrobiales > UBA8592 > JBPCTU01. The sequence continues at coordinate 598 of JBPCTU010000258.1, read as the reverse complement.
CTCATCCCCACTCAGTGCACCGTCGATCTCAACCACCTCTCCGCCCACCTCTACGAATACCCACGTGTCGAGACCGCTCCTGACGCTGGCAACGACGACCGCTTCCCACGGCTCGAGCTCGGCCGCGAGCTCGCCGGCGACGCAGCGGGCCAGCGTCGGACGGCGATCGTCGGCAGGAAAGTCGACTCGCGAGAACCCAACGCAGAGGCCGTCCTCGCGCCAAACCATCGGGCCAGGGAACCCAGCGCGGGCTTCGCCGGCCGACTGCAACTCACTCCAACCGGAGCGCGCCGCGAGTTCGAGTTGCAGCTCAGGCGATGCCAGCTGAACACCGACCTGCGCCCGATCGCGTCCGAACAACATGCCCGAACCCACAGCCAACGTGAGGGCTCCGACGATGGCAACTGCCAACCACCACCTACGAAGCCACAGCAAGGGTCCGCGCGCTAGAGGATCTGGGACAAGAAGAGCTTCGTGCGATCCTCTCGCGGATTGGTGAAGAAGTGCTCGGGCGTGCCGACCTCGACAATCTCGCCGTCGGCCATGAAGACAACCCGATCTGCAACTTCGCGGGCGAAGCCCATCTCGTGGGTCACAC
>JBPCTU010000257.1:0-2646 GCA_051011515.1 Acidimicrobiales bacterium | reverse complement strand
GTGAAGATCTCCCCGGAAGGTTTGGAGCACGTCTTCTTGGCCGATTCGGGCTCGGTCTCGGTTGAGGTCGCCATGAAGATGGCTCTCCAGCACGCCCGAGGAACGGAACGGCCTCGGCGAACCCGATTGTTGACAGTTCGTTCGGGTTATCACGGTGACACGCTCGGGTGTATGTCGGTCTGTGATCCGATCAACGGGATGCACTCCATGTTCGCGGAGGTGCTGCCACCACAGCTGTTCGCACCAGCACCCGAGCCCTCGTTCGGAAACGAGTTCCGCGATCGCGACATAAGCGAATTCGCCACAATGCTGGCCGAGAACGAGGACACCATCGCAGCCGTGATCCTGGAACCCATCGTCCAGGGAGCCGGCGGCATGCGTTTCTATTCGCCCGACTACCTGAGCGCGGTGAGCCACCTCTGCAGCGAACACGACATTCTGCTCATCGCCGATGAAATCGCGACAGGTTTCGGGCGTAGCGGCAAGCTGTTCGCGTGCGAGTACTCCGACATCTCCCCCGACATCATGTGTGTCGGCAAGGCGCTGACCGGCGGCTACATGTCGATGGCCGCGGTGCTTTGCACCCCTGCGGTGTCAGCTGGAGTAAGTGCTGCGGAATCGGGAGCACTAATGCATGGACCCACGTTCATGGGCAACCCTTTGGCGGCAGCGGCTGCCGTCGCATCGATCGAGTTGCTGCTGTCGAGGCCCTGGAGCCAGGAAGTGTCCGGCATCGAGACGCAACTGCGCGACGGGCTCGAGGCGGCCGGATCTCTGCCCGGGGTGGCCGAGGTACGAGTCCTCGGAGCGATCGGGGTCATCGAAGCCGTAGAGCCGGTGCCGATGGCCGAGACCGAAGCCTTGCTGCTGGACAGGGGCGTTTGGCTGCGCCCGTTTGGCAAGCTCTTGTACACGATGCCGCCCTATGTGAGCACCTCGGCCGATATCGCAACCATCACCGACGCGATGGTTGCTGCGGCATCCGAGTTCAAATGAGCAGTGAACCTTCCCAGCCCGACAGCACCCCCCGATCGGACCAGCGCGGCTTCGACAGCTGGGTCGAGAGCCAGCTGAACGACATCAAGGTTGCCAACCAATGGCGCGCCCTACATCCGTTCGACGCCGTCGGGCCGAGGGGCGGGCTGAACGGAAACCACGTCGTCTCATTCGCGTCGAACGACTACCTCGGCCTGTCGGCACACCGGGCGGTTGTGGAGGCCGCACACTCGGCGCTCGACCGTTGGGGGGCCGGTTCAACATCCAGTCGCTTATTGGTGGGAACACGGCCTGTGCACGAAGAGCTCGAGCAGGCCCTGGCCGAATGGAAGAAGTGCGAGAGCGCTCTGGCATTTCCAACCGGCTTCGCGGCGAACCTGGGGGTCTTGGCGACGTTAGGAGGTGAGGACAGCCTCGTTGTCAGCGATGAGCTGAACCACGCGTCGATCATAGACGGCTGTCGCCTGAGCCGATCTCGGGTCGCGATATCGCGCCACAACGACGTCGATCACGTCGAGATGTTGCTGAGGCAGGGTGGGCACGATCGCGCGATCGTCGTAGCTGATGCGGTTTTCTCCATGGACGGAGACATGGCCCCGGTCGACGAGCTGGCCGAAGTATGCGTCCGCCACGGAGCACTGCTCATCTTGGACGAGGCGCATTCCATCTTCGGTCCCGATGTCGACCACCTGACCGCGATCGAAGACCTCGACTTGATCCGAATCGTCACATTCTCCAAGAGCCTCGGCGCGATGGGTGGGGCTGCCTGTGGATCGCGGTCGGTCATCGACCTGCTGGTCAACCGATGCCGGTCGTTCATCTTCACCACCGGACTGTCGCCGGCGGACGCGGCAGGCGTGCTGGCCGCAATCGGAGTCCTCCGATCGGCCGAAGGGGAACAGCTCATCAGTCGGCTGCGATCGTTGACCGACCGGCTCAGCCCAGGCCACTCGGCCCCGATCGTGCCCCTGATCCTCGGCGAGGAGACCGTGGCGGTCGCGGCAGCCGCCAACCTGCTCGAGCGAGGTATCTTCGTGCCGGCGGTTCGACCGCCGACAGTGCCCACCGGATCAGCACGGCTGAGGATCACCTTTTCGTCGGCCCACACCGACGAAGAAGTCGACCAACTGATCGACACGCTGGACGAATTGGAGCTGCGGCGGTGACCCGTCCGGCCTCGTTGGTTGTGGTTGTTGGTACTGCGACCGACATCGGGAAGACCTGGGTGACTGCAGAGCTGGTGTCGGCGCTGAGGCAACAGGGCGCCACTGCTGTTGCACGCAAGCCGGTCCAGTCGTACGACGAAGCGGCCTCGGCGCCTACCGATGCCGATGTGCTCGCGGCCGCGGGCGACGAACAACCGCACGACGTCTGCCCACCAGACTGGTGGTACGGAGTCGCGATGGCTCCGCCCATGGCAGCTGACGCACTCGGTGCCCAACCGCCGTTGCTCGACGACCTGCTGGCAGATATCGCCTGGCCGGAGCCTGCGCCTGCGCTCGGGTTCGTCGAAGGGGTAGGTGGCGTGTGTTCTCCGGTAGCCGACGATGCCAACAACTGCGACCTTGCCCGAGCGCTGCGTCCCGACCGCGCGATCTTGGTCGGCCACGCCGGCCTGGGAACAATCGACTCGGTGCGGCTCAGCGCCGG
>JBPCTU010000256.1:0-7329 GCA_051011515.1 Acidimicrobiales bacterium | reverse complement strand
TCACCAAAGGGGGGAAGGGGGCCTTGAACGCCTGGTGAAGCGTGTCGGCCGCGGGACCCACCAACAGCGGGTCAGGCGGGTCTCAGCTGTCGGAGAAGATACGCAGCACGTACCAGAACATGGTCATCAACGCCGCGAACAGCTGCACCGCAGCTGCCACATATGCCTGCTCCGGGTAACTGCGCAGTGCTTTCTGAGTGGTGTAGAGGATGGCGCCGCCGGCGACGGCGATCATCGCCACCGAGAACCAGGTTCCCAGGTGCCACCCGAACAGCAGGCTGCTGACGATTAGCAGCAGTGCTGCAACACCGCCCCACATCACGAGGGGACGGATGAACGAAAGATCGCGGCGGGTGACCCACGCAACCGCACTGAGGGCGACGAAGCCCATGGCCGTGATCACTGCGGCAATCCAGACATCGTTCGCAGAGTCTTGGACCTTGAACACGTACCAGAGGAATGGCGCAAATATCAGCGCTTCCAGAGCTGCTGTACCGAATAACCCCGCGTACTGCCGGCCGGGGTTCGACAGGTCGCTCGTAGCTTGCGCCGCAATGAACGAGCCGACCATGAACAAACCAAGGAACAAGAGCCATGCGCCGCCGGAGCCGGCGAGGAAGTCGTAGGCCCACTCGGCAGCGCCGCTGGTGAAGAGAAGGAACTCGATGCCAATGAACGCAGCGATGGCCAAGCCGATGTGTTGGTACACCTTCATCATGAAGGCAATACGTGCGTCCTCGCCCAGCGTGATCACCGGAGCTGTGTATTGCGGCGCTGCACTTTCCATGGCTGGCTCCTCGTTTGCGCTCCGCTGATGAGGCGGAGGAACTCACATCGTGAACAAATCCTATCCTGACCGCCTCATTTGCAACAGAGCACCGGGAACAGGCATTCCAGGCTCCCGAGACCCACGCAGGCGACATAGGCCGTCAGACCCATTACCAAACGGTCGGGTTCCCGTAACCGAGAGCGATCTGATCCCGTGAACAGGCCCGGGCTCCTAGGCTTCGAGCCGTGGGGAACTTGGCTGTGTCCGCGAGCGATGTGGAAGAGGCCGCGTCGCGGATCGCTGACGACGTTGTCCGAACCAGGTCAGCGCTCTCGCTGACGCTTTCGAAGATAACCGGGGCCAGCGTTGTCGTGAAGTTCGAGAACGAACAGTTCACGGGGTCGTTCAAAGACCGAGGAGCCGCCAACCGCCTGCGCTTGATGCAGCCGGCCGAGCGCGACGTGGGTGTCGTAGCGATGAGCGCGGGCAACCACGCGCAAGGCGTCGCCTACCATGGCCAGAAGCTGAATATCCCGGCCACCATCGTGATGCCCACGACTGCGCCCTTCACCAAGGTCAATCAGACCGCCGCACTCGGTGCCATGGTCGTCCAAGAGGGCCACACGCTCGCTGAAACGGCGGCCGCCGCCCAACGCCTCGTCGACGAGACCGGGGCTATCTGGGTGCACCCCTACGACGATCCCGGTGTAATTGCGGGTCAAGGGACCGTTGCGGTCGAGATGACGGCCGACCACAACGATTTGGATGCCCTAGTGGTGCCAACTGGCGGTGGAGGTCTACTCGCGGGGGTGGCGACCTACTGCCGGCACCGCGCCCCTGATCTCGAGGTCATCGGAGTCCAGTCCGAGGCGTACCCCGGAATGATCGCAGCTCTTGAAGGCCAAGCTCTGCCTGCCCACAGCCAGAACACACTCGCCGACGGGATAGCGGTCAAGCACCCTGGCTCCTTGACCGTGCCGATCATTCGCGAGCTCGGACTCGAGGTGCTCGCTGTCAGCGAAGAGACGATCGAACGCAGCGTCGCCATGTTCCTCGAGGTCGAAAAGACCGTCGCCGAGGGCGCCGGTGCGGCATCTCTTGCGGCGCTTTTGGACTATCCCGATCGTTTTGCCGGCAAGCGAGTCGGACTGATCCTCTCGGGCGGCAACATCGACACCCGCGTTCTGGCTTCTGTTTTGATGCGAGAGCTGGTGCACACGGGCCGAATCAGCACCTTGCGCATTTCGCTGCCCGATCTGCCGGGCCAGCTGGCCCCGGTCATGACCGCCATCGCCGATGCCGGAGCGAATGTGCTGGAGATCGATCATCGGCGGCTCTTCGATCCGATCTCGGCACGGGCAACCAACGTTGAAGTCGTGCTGGAGACACGCGACGCCGACCACTCTCGCCATGTCGTCGAGACCCTGCAGGCTCAAGGTCACCAAGTGGACGAAGAGCCGTGGTGACTCGCCCAACCGCTCGTATCGCATGAACCGACCGATCTCGGCAGCTGGACGCGGTCTTGTGTGTTCGGTCGACGAGCGAGCCTCACGAGCTGGCGTCGACGTGCTTCAAAGCGGGGGGTCGGCAGCCGATGCCGCCATCGCGACCAGCGCAGTGCTGTCGGTCACAACTCAGCACATGTGTGGGCTGGGAGGCGACCTGTTCGCGTTGGTGCACCACGGTGATGCCGTCCCCGACTGCCTGAACGCTTCCGGGCGCGCCGGTAGCGGCGCTGACGCCGCTGAGCTCCGCGCCGAGGGTTTCGATGCCATGCCGTTTCGGAACGACATACGCAGCGTCACCGTCCCCGGTTGTGTCGATGGATGGTTGGCGCTCCACGAGCGCCACGGCCGGCTCCCGTTGAAGGAAGTGCTGGCCCAAGCGAGCGACTACGCCGTTGACGGCTTCGTGGTCCCAGCCCATCTTGTCGAGGCCTCTGTTCGCGTGTCTGGCATACCTGGTGCCGAGAACTATCAGGGTTTGGAAGCGGGCAGCATGCTCCGGCGCAACAGCGTTGGCGAACTGTTGGGTGAGATTGCCACCGGTGGGCGAGACGCCTGGTATGGCGGAGAGTTCGGCCAGGCACTACTCGACGTGGGCGACGGTCTCTTCAACGGCTCGGACCTTGCGACGAGTCAGGCCGACTGGGTAGAGCCAATATCTCAAGAGGCTTGGGGCCACGTCCTCTGGACGATTCCCCCGAACTCCCAGGGCTACCTGTCCTTGGCGGCGGCAGGGGTCCTCCAAGGGCTCGAGCTGGGTCGTCTCGAGACCGCGCAGTGGGCGCACATGCACATCGAGGCATCGCGGCTCGCGGCCTACGACCGTGTCGAAGTGCTACACGAACATGCCGATGGGCAGGCTCTCTTGGCACCCGCCCGCCTGGCCGAACGCAGAGCTCGGCTCAACCCAACCCAGACGTCGGCCTTGCCAACTCCCGCGTCGCCTGGCGGCACGATCTACCTCTGTGCCACTGACGAACAGGGAATGGGGGTGTCGTTGATTCAGTCGAACGCCAGTGGCTTCGGCGCGCACATCGTTGCGCCTGGCACCGGCGTCTTCTTGCACAACCGGGGCATCGGCTTCAGCCTCGAACCCGGACACCCAGCCGAGTTGGGTCCCGGCAGGCGGCCGCCACACACCCTGTCTCCAGCGATCGTCACGCGCCACGACGGGTCGCTCCGAGCAACGGTCGGCACTATGGGTGGCGACGCTCAGCCACAGATCATGCTGCAGCTGTTCTCTCGGCTCCTCGTGTCGGGACTGGAACCAGCTCAGGTGTTGGCCAGGCCGCGATGGGCGATCGAAGCCCTCGAATCCGATGGGTTCAACACCTGGCAAAACCCCAACCAGACCGCAGTCCATGTGGAACCAGAGGCATCAGGCTGGGTGGACGAACTGGTCGAGCTGGGCCACATAGCAACCGCCAAACGGGTGGGAGTCGGTCATGCTCACATCATCGATATCGATCCCTCAGGCAACCAACGTGGCGGGTCTGAACCACGCATCAACACCTCAGCGGCAATAGCGGCATCAACTAACCCCTGAGCGACCGTCTCGGCTAGACGGCTGCCCAACAATTATCCTCGCGAGGTGGCGTGGTGGGCAGTCGTACTAATCGTGATCGGCGTGATTCTGTTCGCGACGTTCGTCTACGACCTCGTGCAACGTCGACATGCGATCCTCCGCAACTTCCCGGTTGTGGGACATCTCCGTTATGCGCTCGAAACGATCGGGCCCGAGCTTCGCCAGTACATCGTCACCGACAACAACGAGGAACGGCCTTTCAGTCGCGATCAGCGCCGGTGGGTATACGCAAGCGCAAAGAAGGAGAACCCGTACTTCGGCTTCGGTACCGATGACGACATCGACAGGCCAGGCCACATAATCATCAAACATGCGGCGTTCCCCGAGAGTCGCGAGAGCCACAACGTGCCGCTCCCCAGTGCCAAGGTCATGGGCGAGTGGCGCGGTCGGCGCCAAGCCTTCCGGCCAGAGTCGCTGGTCAATATCTCCGCGATGAGCTTCGGCTCGTTGTCGGGCCGTGCCATCGAAGCGCTCAACAAGGGTGCGGCCATTGCCGGCTGCTGGCACAACACAGGCGAAGGTGGCGTATCGAAACACCATCGGCAAGGCGGCGATCTGGTGTTCCAGTTGGGAACCGCGTACTTCGGAGCGCGCAACTCTGATGGTTCGTTCTGCCTCGACAAATTGGTGGACAACGTCGAGTCGGCTCCTGTCAAAGCCGTAGAGATCAAGCTGAGCCAGGGCGCTAAGCCCGGCTTGGGCGGTCTTCTTCCCGGCGCGAAAGTGAACGCCGAGATTGCCGAAGCTCGCGATGTCGAGATCGGTCAGACAGTTGCCAGTCCGGCGTGCCACACCGCCTTCGATGGTGTGCCGTCGATGGTCGAATTCATCGAGACCGTCGCCGATGCCACTGGGAAACCCGTTGGCATCAAGTCTGCTGTCGGCCAGATGAGCTTCTGGGAAGAGCTCGCCGAACACATGAGCGAATCGGGGCGTGGCCCCGACTTCATCACAATCGATGGCGGTGAAGGCGGCACCGGAGCTGCTCCACTCGTGTTCGCCAACCACGTCGCCTTTCCGTTCCAGACCGCCATGGCGAATGTCTTCGGAGTGTTTGCGGCCGCCGATCTGCACCAGAAGGTCACCTTCGTCGGGTCTGGCAAGCTCGGTTTCCCGGGTAATGCAATAGCCGCCATGGCGCTCGGGTGTGACGTCGTGAATGTGGGCCGCGAGGCAATGCTCGCATTGGGCTGCATCCAGGCCCAGAAGTGCCACACCGACCATTGTCCGGTCGGGGTAGCGACCCAGAACAAACGGCTGGTACGCGGACTCGACCCCGCCTCGAAATCCGTCCGAACTGCCAACTACATCGACAGCCTCAGAGGCGACATGCTGCGCGTATCGTTTGCGGGCGGCGCCGTACACCCAGCACTGCTACCGATGTCGGCCGTCGACATCATCGATACAAACCGCGCTGCGGTTCCGATCACTTCGCATTTCGGTCTGAAGCCACAGCTGCACCGGCTCAGTGACAACGACATCCAGACCATCAACGCCATCATGAACGAAGTAGCACCGGCACCAGGAGGAGCGTGAGCAGAGTGAGTCAGCGATGACAGTCACCTCAACCCACCAAATGATGCGCCTACCGAACGCGACACCCGTTGACTAGTGACCGCCAGTTCATCGTTGTTGCCAACCGACTTCCGGTCCGCAACGTCCAGGACGAGGACGGCCAGCGCTGGGTCACCAGTCCGGGCGGACTGGTGTCGGCTCTGGCGCCGGTCATGGCAAACCGCGACCACGTGTCGTGGGTCGGCTGGACGGGATCCGCCGGACGGGCTCCAGATCCCTTCACCCACGACGGCATCGACCTGCACCCGGTCGAGCTGAGCAGGGCCGATGTCCAGCTCTTCTACGAGGGTTTCAGCAACGGAACGTTGTGGCCGCTCTATCACGACGCGATCGCAACACCCGTTTACCACCGAACCTGGTGGGACTCCTACGTGAAGGTGAACCGCCGATTCGCCGACACCATCCTCAACCTCGCCGAGAACGACGCCACTATCTGGATCCACGACTATCAACTCCAACTCGTGCCTGGCATGTTGCGCCAGACGATGCCCGATCTACGGATCGGTTTCTTCTTCCACATCCCGTTCCCCGCCCGAGAGCTCTACCTCCGGCTGCCCTGGCGGAGCGAGATTGTTCGGGCGCTGTTGGGTGCCGACCTGATTGGTTTCCAGACCGACGTGATGACCCACAACTTCCACCACGTAGTGCCACGCGTGGTCGATGGCGACGTCTCGGTCTCCGATGATGTCATCACCATCGGTGACCACAAGGCGATCGCGAGGACACACCCCATCGGCATCGATTACACCCGCTTCTCACAGGCCGCCGAGACGCCCGAAGTTGAGGCCGCCGTCGAAGATCTGCGAACGACGCTGCACAACCCCAAGACCGTGCTGTTGGGCGTCGATCGACTCGACTACACGAAGGGGATAGACATTCGGCTTCGAGCGTTTGGCGAGCTCTTGGACGAAGAGCGCATCTCTGCGGACGACGTCATGCTGATTCAGGTCGCCGAGCCGAGCCGTTCCAATGTGAACGGCTATGCGAGCATCCGCGCGCGCGTCGAGCAGGTTGTCGGCGAGATCAACGGCAACTTCGGATCCATGTCGCGACCCGCGATCCACTACTCGCACCACAGCCATGGGTTCGAGGAGCTGATCGCGCTCTATCGCCTCGCAGACGTCATGCTCGTGACCCCATTCAGAGATGGGATGAACCTGGTCGCGAAGGAGTTCGTGGCGACACGACATGACGACTCGGGAGCGATTGTGCTCAGCGAGTTCGCGGGAGCGGTGCACGAACTCCACCAAGCCGTCACCGTCAACCCGTACCACATCGAGGGCCTCAAGGAGGCCATCGAGGTAGCGGTCTACATGAGTCGAGACGAGCAACGATCGCGGATGTCGTCGATGCGCAAGGCAGTGGCTTTCAACACCGCTGAACACTGGGCGAAGACGTTCCTGGAGGAGCTCGAGTCGCAATGAGCGATCGGGATCTTCGATCCAACCTGCAGCGTCTGGCACGGACGCCGACCCTGCTCGTCGCCTGCGACTACGACGGAACCCTCGCGCCGATCGTCGACAACCCCGACCTGGCACAGCCTCGACTGGAATCAGTAGCTGCCCTGCGTTCTCTGGCCGACTTCCCGGATACTCACGTCGCCGTCGTATCCGGGCGGTCGCTCCGCGATCTAGCGGCGCTCAGCCGGCTTCCGTCGGAGATTCACCTCGTGGGCAGTCACGGGTCCGAATTCGACGCCGGGTTCATTCGCGGCCTCGACGAGGAACAGATCGAGCTCAGGCGGCAGATAACCAAGGAGCTTGAGGACATTGCGGAGTCCGCCGGGCCGGATTTCCGAATCGAGAAGAAGCCGGCCAGCGTCGCGTTCCACTACCGCAACGCCGACCCCGACGACGCCGAAAAGGCCGTAAAGGCAATTCTCGAAGGCGCGGCCA
>JBPCTU010000255.1:0-3288 GCA_051011515.1 Acidimicrobiales bacterium | reverse complement strand
CCCTGTATCCGTACTACTTCGGGATCGAGTAGGAACAACCGCTTGCACTAACGGAAGTTCACCAGAACCTCTTCGGCCAGCATCTTGGCCTGTTCTTCGTACTTGTCGTAGCTGTCCCCCAGGCATATGGGGAAAATGGTGACGGTAGCGGCCTCGGCCCCCGCGGTGGCTTTGTTAATCCCCGCCGTGACATCTGCCGGTGTGCCGACGAGGGCCAGGCCTTGTTCCATGGCGACCTCGAGAGGTGGGACCCAGCCGTCGGGTGGCACGCCTCCGTCGGGACCGATGAAACCCTTGGCCCTTCCGTAGGGCGCGAGGAACTTCCAGTGTTCGTCCCAACAAGGGCGAGCCGCCGCAATCGCCTCGGCGCGTGTGCTGGCTACGCGAGCGTTCAACACCAGCATGCGTTTGTCGCCGGGCGCGAGCTGTTCGCCGTGTTCGTCCTGCCAGATGGCTTCGAACTGCTGCCATTGGTCGGCCAGGTGTTCGGCGCTCTGGTTCCACCAGACTCCTCCGACGCCACGACGTGCGACCGATTCGACTGTCGGCGGTGAGGTGATGGTTTGCCATTGTTCGTATGGGTAGAGCGGCCTGGGCGTGAGCGTGAGTTCCTCTACTGTCCCGCCTCGATCGGGAATGCCCGGAGGGGGGAACTCGTAATGGGCGCCGTGAAATCGGAACCGTTCGTTGTTCAGCGCAAGGTCGATGACCTCCACCGCTTCGGCGAACATCTCCCTGTTCGTGGTGTCGTTCTTGGCTCGCATCTCGGGGTCGTCGGAGCTGCCGATGACGGCCCCAAGCGGAATGGCCTCGCGAGGCACTGTCCCTCGTCCCACCGAGAGAACCGCACGACCACCCGAGAAGTTGTGAAGCGTGGCGAAATCCTCGGCGAAACGAAGGGGGTGCCACTGAGGTATGACGTGTACCAGCGCCCCGATCTTGATTCGCTTGGTCCGCTCGGCCAACACCAGACCAGTCATAAGTCCGTTCGGAATGACTTCGTAACCCTCGTGCTGGAAGTGGTGTTCGGTGAAGAAGAAGTAGTCGAAGCCCACCCTGTCTGCCAGCACGCCGAGATCGACGATCCGCTCGGTCGTATCCCAGATGAGTTCGTTGGACGCCCGACGGGCCGTGGGTTGGGGATCGGCAGGCCCGGCATCGGCCATCGGCACCGAGCAGAAGACGAACAACCCGACGTTCATCGCAACTCCCAGTTTCTGGATCCGTCAACGAACTCGGTCACCGTGTGGCTGCCGCCATCGTCAGGACCACGCACTTCGGGCTCAGCCCCCGCCAAGCTCGGCCGCGACAAGGTTGTTGACGGCCTCGATCTCGGCGTCACTCATCGCCCAGTCTCCCGCCCCTGCGTTCGCTCGCACCTGGGTGTCCGATGTCGCTCCTGCGATGATGCTGACGACCTGGCCCTGAGCGGCGAGCCACGAGAACGCCAACTCCAGCAGTGTGCGGTTTCGGCCCTCGGCATAACCACCCAGAGCGGTGGCGGCCCCCACCATTTCCTCGCCGAGGAACTTGTCGCCCAGGTCGCCACCGGCCCAAGCCTCGAGACGGGAACCGGGAGCCGGAGTTCCAGCGGGGGTGACCCGCCCCGTGAGTAGGCCCGACTCGAGGGGGAAGTACGGAACGAAGGCAACTGAGTGCCTCTGGCATGCCTCGAGAACACCGTCGGTCTCCACCAATCGCGTCAGCACGCTGTACCGGTTTTGGACACTGTGAAAACAAGAGACTCCCTCGGCCTCGGCCGCGTCGGCGGCCTCGTCGAGTTGGTCGGCCGAGAAGTTGGAGCATCCGGTGGCTCTGATGAGGCCCTCGTCCATGAGCTCCTGCAGCACAACGAGCGTTTCGGCCATGGGAGTGACCCCGTCTGGTTTGTGTAGCTGATAGTGATCGATCGCGTCGATGCCCAACCGCTGCCTGCTGGCCTCCAGAGAGGACCGAATGTGTTTGCGTGTGGCGTCTAGCCCACCCTCGTCGCGACCGTCGAACCGGAACTTCGTCGCGACCAGGGCTTCGCCTCGACGATTGTTCAGCGCCTCGCCCAGCCAGCTCTCCGAGGTGCCGTCGCTGTACGCGTCGGCTGTGTCGAAATAGTTGATGCCGGCGTCGAGGGCCGCGGCAACCACCCCCGTGGCCTCCTTCGAGTCGTGGATGCGCATGCCGAAGTTGTTGCACCCCAAGCCGATGAGCGAAACGTTCAGCGAACCCAACCTTCGTGTCTGCATGGTCCTCATGCTCGCGCACGTTCCGAGTGGACGCTCTTTCCATCCGTCGAACTGTTGGCGTCGCAAACACTGGCGTGATCGCTCGTCGGCACGCCATGAGTCACCCAGATGTCGGCCTGGTGCGCTACAAGTGAGCCATGGCGCTCGAAGAAGCACCCTTGACGCTCGCTGACCTAGCTGCGATTCCGATCACGCGGTTGAAGGGTGTGGGCGATGCAAAGGCGAAGGGGTTGGCGAGTGCCGAGATCGATTCGGTTCTCGACCTGTTGACGCACTATCCGAGGAGGTACATCGACCGCACCCGGGAGGCCAGCATCGCCGGCCTCGCCGAAGGGGAAGAGGGGATGGTCCTCGTCCGGATCCTCAAGGTGACCTCCAGGCGTATGCGCAACCGGCGGACGATGGTCAACGTCGCGGTCACCGATGGTACGGGCAACATGACGCTCACGTTCTTCAACCAGCCTTGGCGCCAGCGCCAGCTCAAGGAGGACATGCAGGCTGTCGTGTTCGGCAAGATGGAGACCTACCGCGGTGGTCGTCAGATGACCAACCCGATAGTGGACCTGGTGGGCGACCGTACCGGCCGGATCGTGCCGGTTTACCCACAGTCTGAGAAAGCCGGCATTCACACCTGGGAGTACGCCGCATGGGCGGCGGACGCCCTCGAGAAAGCAGTACCTCGAGGATTTGCCGAACCCCTGCCCGACGATGTCAGGGAGCGGTTCGATCTGATCGACCGAGCCTCGGCGTTCACCGGAATCCATGCACCCGGCTCGATGGGCGATGTTGCCGGCGCTCGCAAGCGACTCGTGTTCGACGAGTTGTTGAGAATCCAGCTGCTCCTGGTCCTTCGTAAACGCGCCATCGAAGCGTCCACCAGGGGAGTGGCTCACAGCATCGGCTCAGAGTTCTTCAATGCCCTGTTGGCGAACCTCCCGTTCGAACTGACGGGCGCCCAAGCTCGAGCCATTGCCGAGATCTTGCAAGACCTCGGCTCCGATGTCCCAATGCACCTTCTTCTCCAGGGAGATGTCGGCTCGGGAAAGAC
>JBPCTU010000254.1:0-6518 GCA_051011515.1 Acidimicrobiales bacterium | reverse complement strand
GGTGAACGCGATCGAAACAGTCGGCCTCACGAAGACCTACGGCGAGACCAAAGCACTCGATGGCCTCGACCTGACCATGACCGAGGGTTCGATCCTTGGAGTCTTGGGTCCCAATGGTGCCGGCAAGACCACAACCGTGAAGATCCTCACCACGCTCACGAAGCCGACGGCCGGGAAAGCCTTCGTACAAGGAATCGACGTCTCGGCCGATCCCAGCAAGGTCCGTTCTCGCATTGGGCTGACCGGCCAGTACGCGGCCGTCGACGAGAGACTGACCGGAAAAGAGAACCTGGAGTACGTCGGCTTGTTGTTTCACATGTCGAAACAAGACAGTAGGACCCGCGCCGCTGAGTTGTTGGCGCGTTTCGATCTCGTCGAAGCCGCAGGCCGCGTCGTCAAGGGTTACTCCGGTGGAATGCGGCGACGCCTGGACATCGCGATGAGCCTCATCGCGAGGCCGTCGGTGCTGTTCCTGGATGAACCCACAACGGGCCTCGACCCTCGGAGCAGGCTGGCGATGTGGGGCCTCATCGAACAGCTCGGTCACGAAGGAACCACGACGTTCCTGACAACTCAGTACCTGGATGAGGCCGAAGCGCTTGCCGATTCGATAGCCGTGATCGACCGTGGCCAGGTGATTGCCGAAGGTACCTCGGACGAGCTGAAGGACCGCATCGGTGGAGATCGGCTGGTGGTCACGATCGCGGCAATGGCAAACCTCGAAAAGGCCAAGTCCGCGCTTGCACCGCTCGCCACTGGCCCAATCGAAGTCTCCGACACCGCCCCAGAGCTTCTCGTGCCAATTCACCCAGGTCATCGGGTTGTGCCGAACGCGATACGGGCCCTCGACGAGTGCAGTTGCGACGTAATCGATGTCGAGCTGCGCCGCCCCAGCCTCGACGATGTGTTCTTGACCATTACCGGCTCGTCCACCGAGGCGACCGGCCTGTCCTCGGGGGCCATGTCATGACGGCTCTCGACGATACGGCTACTCCGCCTGTCCCCCAAGGGCCCATCTGGCTGGCCCGCGACTCTCGAACTGAAGCATCGCGTCACGTTCGCGTCATTCCCCGGAACCCGGAACTCGTCGCGTTCACCATTACTCAACCGGTCATGTTCACTCTGCTGTTCGTTTTCGTTTTCGGCGGGGCGATCGAGGTGCCGGGTTATGACGACTACAACCAGTTCCTACTGCCCGGGATCTTCGCCCAGACCCTCGTCTTCGGCTCCTCGGGAACTTCCATCGGGCTGGCCGACGACCTCCAGAAAGGCCTCGTGGATCGACTGCGATCGCTGCCGATGTCTCAACCAGCGGTCATCATCGGTCGAACACTCGCCGATCTGGTGAAGAACATGTTCAGCTTCCTCGTCATGCTCACGGTCGCTTTTATGGTGGGCTTCAGGTTCGAAGGCACCCTCTGGGAGGCGTTGCTGGCAACAATTCTCTTGTTGCTCTTTGCATACTCACTCAGCTGGGTCCACGCGCTGATCGGCCTGAGCGTCAAGTCCGTCGAGGCGGCCAACTCGGGCGGCTTCCTCTGGATGTTCCCGATGACCTTCGTCTCGTCTGCGTTTGTCGACCCGTCGAGCATGCCCGAGTGGCTACAGCCCATCGCCGAGGCGAATCCGTTCAGCATTGTCACGAACGCCAGCCGCGCTCTCTACAACGGCCTGCCTGCCGGCAACCTGCCGTGGCAGTCCCTGGCGTGGTCGATCGGCATCATCGCCATCTTCTCCGGGCTCAGCATGGACAAGTTCCGGCGCATCGACGGCTGACTGCCCCTCGTCTTTCCTCAACATCGTTCGCTGCCAGCCGACTGGAGGAGCCTCAGCGAACGTGACGGCACCCAAGTTGGGGACTACCCGCGTGCCGTGAACACGGAGGGACAAGGATGAAGTCAAAGAACCGCAGCATGCTCGGCGTCACCGCCGCCGTACTGTTGGCCCTCGTCGGAGGCCTGCTTCTGTGGCAAAACTCTGACTCGGGCGAATCGGAGGCAGTCGAGCCGGCTGTCGAGGAGACCCAGGTCGTTGTAGCCAAGCGTGATATCCAGGCCGGCGAATCGGCTTCGGAGATGAGCGACAACGCCTTCGCGTTCGTCGAGCTGGTCTCGGTCCCGCTCGACGAGGTCAAGTTCGGTGCTCTGACATCGGTCACGAACCTCTCGGACCTGGCGATCGGCCGAAACGTCGTCGTTGCGAGCATCCCCAGTGGAGCGCAGCTGACCACCGCCGATTTCGTGGTGGCCGGCCAGCAGGAGCTGTCGGCGCTACCCGACGTTGACCCGAACCTCTTCGAGCTGACCGTGGCGCTCGAGCCGCAGCGAGCTCTGGGTGGAAACCTTCGCCCGGGCATGAACGTGGCGATCGTCGGGTCGTTCGACACTGGGCCCGACGTTGTCAACCGGGAACCGACCACCGTGGTCGTGACCGAGTCGACACTCGTGACCGACATCAAGACTGAGCAACTCTTCAGCCAGGAACAGCTGAGCAACGATCCTCTTGCTCCGTCACTGGCACCAACAAGCCGGCTGTTCGTCACCTTCGGTGTGACGGTCGAGGATCTCGAGAAGATCACCTACGCCGTGGAGTTCGGACGTGTCTGGCTGTCTCGTCAACACGATGACGCCACAGTCGAAGGCTCCGAGCTCACAGTCATCAACAACGAGGCTGTGTCCCTTGATCCGAAGGCACCTTCGAACGACCTGCTTACCGATCCGTTCAACCCGGACCCGGTCTTGGCACTGGTCGACGAAGGCAGTGAGGACGACGGAGAGGGCTGATGGCTCGCGGGCGCCGCAACAAGGTGCATGCGGGCGACGTCGGTGAAGACGAAGCCGCTGCACCAGATGGGCTGACACAGCCCTCCACCTCACTCCCAGTCGACATCATTGGTGGCGATGAAGCCAGCAATGGCTCCACCGGCGAAGAGCTACCTGATGCTCCGGAGCCGGCTAGCACCTGGAACGTCGATGAGGGTGCCCCTACCTGGCCGACAGAGGGCGAGTCGGTTCAGGATTCGGGGGACACCGAGGCGGGACTATCCGAGCCGTCCCCCGAAGGCGACGGTGACACACAGGCTGACGACAGTGTGGACGAGCCGACGACCGAGTCCCTCCCGGTCAAACGTGACTCTCACCCCGAGGCCTTCGAGGACAACGACGACCTCTTGCCGGTGCCGTTGGAGTCCCCTCAACTGGCCCCGCATCTGCGCGAACTCAAGATCCGAGCTCAAGACGCGCTGATCGAACGGATGGGCGCGCGGCTATACGACCGCACGCTCACCGAGGACCAGATCGAGTCATACGTGATGACCGAGCTCGGCGGCTGGCTCTTCGAAGAAGATGCCAGAATCAGCGATACCGAGCGTGAGCAGCTCACTGCCGAGCTACTCAACGATGTACTGCGCCACGGCCCCATCGAACCCTTCCTCGACGACGACGGCGTGTCGGAAATCATGGTCAACGGGCTCGCCACGATCTACGTCGAGCGCAGCGGGAAACTGACCAGGACCACGTCACAGTTCCTGACCGAGGCCCACCTGCGCCAGGTCATCGAACGTATTGTCTCGAAGGTCGGGCGTCGCATCGATGAATCGTCTCCGATGGTTGATGCAAGGTTGCCGGACGGTTCGCGCGTCAATGCCGTGATCCCACCGTTGGCTGTCGACGGGCCCAGCCTCACGATCCGCAAGTTCAGCAAGGAAGCGCTACGGGTCCAAGACCTGATTGGGTTCGGAACACTTTCGCCGTCATCGGTGGCGTTCCTCGAAGCATGTGTACGCGGCCGAATGAACGTATTGGTCTCCGGGGGAACAGGCACCGGCAAGACGACGCTCTTGAACGTTCTGTCACACTTCATCCCAGAAGAAGAGCGAATCGTGACCCTCGAGGACGCAGTCGAACTGCAGCTGCGCCAAGAGCACCTGGTTCGCCTGGAGAGCCGCCCACCCAACGTCGAAGGGAAGGGCCAGATCACGATCCGCGATCTGGTACGCAACTCGCTCCGCATGCGGCCGGACCGCGTGATCATCGGCGAGTGCCGTGGCGGCGAGGCTCTCGACATGTTGCAGGCCATGAACACTGGCCACGACGGCTCACTCTCCACGCTCCACGCCAACGGACCACGCGACGCACTTGCCCGCCTAGAGACCTTGTGCCTCATGGCGGGGATGGACCTCCCAGTTCGAGCGATTCGCGAGCAGATCGCGTCCGCGGTGGACCTGCTGGTGCACGTAGCGAGACTCCGCGATGGCACGCGCCGGGTTACCCACGTCAGCGAGGTCGTTGGCATGGAGGAGGACTCCGTCATGCTGAGCGACATCTACACCTTCGACTTCGATGCCGGCCTGGACATCGACGGACGGTATTCGGGCCAACTCCATCCAACGGGGCTGACCCCAGTCCTCGTGACGAAGCTGCACGAGCAGGGCGAAGAAGTGGACATGGCCCTGTTCGATCCTGAGGCCGAAATGGCCGGAGGTGTGAAATGACTGGCCGTACCACTCGTAGCCGGCGGCCAGGACTAGTTCTGCTCCTCGCCTTGGCGCTGGTCTTGTTCCTCACACCCAATGTTGGTGCTCAAGACACCGAGGTGGACCAACCCGTGGGCGGACCTGTGTCGGAGGACCCAGAACCGGCGACAGCGGAACCTCCGGCGATCAACTTCGACATCAGCGAGGTCATCACCGTCGATGAAGACGGGAACCTCGTGTTCAATCTCCCCACCGAGACCACCGATGCCGTGGACATCACGGCCGAACCGACGACGATCCCCTCCGCGGACCTGTCAGGTACTGGCACCGAAGGTGGAGCTGGAAGCGGTTCAACAGGTACGGCCGACTCATCGGATGCCGAAGGTGGCTCGTCGGTTCAGAGCGGCTCGGGAAATGGGCTGGCCCTGATCTTCGCGGTTGTCGGCCTGATCGCCGTCGCCGCTGTCGGGGGTGTCTTCGTCGTCCGAGTTCGCAAACAGAAGAACGAAGAGCTCGATGTCGTCGAGGATGTGATGGATCCGTTGGCCAACGAGAAATTGGCGGGCGAGTTCACCGAACCGGAGTACGCCGGAGCCGGTGAAGCCGGAGCGTACGAAGAAGGCGGAGCAGCCTACGCCCAGTACGCCGACCCCGAGTATGCAGCAGCAAACGGTGGCACCGATGCCGCCGCTTCGACCAAGTTCAATCAGCTGCGGGCCTCGGTAGTCGACCTGGCCGATCGTGGCCTCGCAGACAGTGGCCACGACCGGCTTGTAGCCAAGAAGCTCGAAGCAGCAGGGTCGCAGATGCGGCCAGGCGAGTGGCTGGTCTTGGCGGTGGCTGGAACCGTCGCCGCATTTGCAACTCTGACCTTCTTCCTCGGATGGGTACTCGGGGCCTTCGCGGCGGTCCTGACCGGTGCCGGGTTCTGGATGTACCTGAGCTTCAAGGAGAGCAGCCGGCAGAAGGCGTTCGCGGAGACTCTTCCGGAGACGCTCCAACTGATTTCGGGCAGCCTGCGAGGCGGACTCAGCCTCATGCAAGCCATACAGACCGTGGCTGACGAGGCGGACTCTCCGACCTCGGAGGAGTTCCAGCGGATTGTCACCGAGACAAGACTCGGTCGCGATCTTGCGCTCAGCTTCCGCGACCTGTCCACCCGGATGGCGAGCAAGGACTTCGAGTGGGTCGTGACCGCGATCGAGATCCACCGTGAGGTGGGCGGCGATCTCGCCGGGATCCTCGACCGCGTGGGTGACACGATTCGAGCTCGCAATCGCGTCCGGGGCCAGGTCAAGGCACTCAGTGCCGAAGGAAAGATGTCCGGCATGATCCTGTTCATCCTGCCTCCGGGGATGGTGTTGGCGATCTCGGTACTGAACCGGGAATACCTGAACGAAATGCTCGACACCGAGGAGGGCCAGATCATGTTGGTGGTCTCGGGTGTGTTGTTGCTCGCGGGCGGCTTCTGGCTCAAGCGCCTCAGTCGGTTCATCTACTGAGGCTTGGAGGAATGTAATGAACGTCATTCTCGGAGCTATCGCCTTCGGCGGGGCCGTGATGATCCTTTTCTGGGCCGTCGGAGGGCGCCGCCAGACTGTCGAGGGGGTAGTCGAAACGAACGTCCGCACTCGCGAAATGAGCGAGTCGGGGTTCCAGCGCGTCATGCTTCCCGTCTTGACGAGGCTGGGCCGTCAAATCGCACGATGGCTCCCCGCTGGGCGTATCCAGACAATGCGGCACAGAATCATCCATGCCGGGCTGCAACGCACCTGGAACGTCGAGAAGGCGATGGCCTACAAGGCTTTGTTCGCCATCATCGGATTGTTCGCCGCGTACGCGGTCCTGTATCGCTTCGGAGTGAAGCGTGAAACCGTGGTCGTCGCCTTGGTGATCGTCGCCTGGGGCCTGTTCTGCGTCGACTACTGGCTGGACCGGAAAGCGTCAGCTCGACAGCTCGAGATCCAACAAGCCCTGCCAGATGTCTTGGACCAGATTTCGGTCTGTGTCGAAGCCGGGCTGGGGTTCGACGCCGCACTGCAGC
>JBPCTU010000253.1:0-2542 GCA_051011515.1 Acidimicrobiales bacterium | reverse complement strand
CTCGATTATCGAGCCGGTCAGATCCTGGATGCCCTCGACGAGCTCGGCATCGCCGACGACACGATCGTCGTCTGGGTCAGCGACAATGGCAGTGGCTACACCGCGGGTGAGGCGTTTGGTTCCGGCGGCTATTGGCGCGGCGTCTTCGGTGGCGGTTGGGAGGGCTCCTATCGCACACCCGCCATGATCCGCTGGCCAGCCACGATACCTGCAGGGGTGGTCACCGACGAGATCGTCGCTGCCCTCGACTGGTTCCCGACGCTGGCGGGACTTGCCGGCCTCGCCAACAACGTGCCGGACGACCGGCCGATCGACGGAATGGACATGTCGACGTTCATGACGGGCGAGGCCGACACCTCGGGCCGTGACTTCTACCTCTACATGGGTGTCGACGCCGAGCCAATCTCGGCGAAATGGAAGAGCTTCAAAGTGCACTTCCGCCACACCGACGAATACTCGTGGACGGCGCCGTACATCAAGCGTCAGGTCCCGATGGTGATGAACCTGATCAACGACCCGCACGAGGAAATCGACCTGATGGACGCCGAGCTCACCTACGGGTGGGTGATCGGCCTCGCCTCAACACCGTTGATCGAGCTGCAACAGAGTGCAGCCGAGTTCCCGCACATCGCGCCCGGCGCCGACTTCGAGGGCTACTGACCCGTATCACTCCGCGAATTTGCTTGGGCGTCGTCGGTCCAGTCGGTGAGATCGTCTGCATACTTCTCCTGGTAGACGATCTCGTAGGTCTTGCCGAGGTTGGAGATCACTGCCGTGATGAGCGCCGCTACCGGTAGTGCCATGAATGCGCCCATGGGTCCTGCGATTGCTCCACCGGCGAGTGCTGCGCCGAATGCAACGCCGCCGTTGAGCTCCATTGTCTGGGAACTCAGCTTCGGGCTCAGCCAGTAGTTCTCGACCTGCTGGTACACGATGGTCCACACCAAGAGGATCAGTGCCGCGGTGAATCCCTGCACACCCAGGGTTACGAGGATGGGGACCGCGGCGCCGATGTATGTGCCGACTGCGGGGATGAACGTCGCAACGAACGCCTCGAACAGCGATAGGGGTAACGCGTAGACAACTGGCATGCCCACAAGCACCATTGCAGCGAAAAAGAGGACGCCGTTGACAAGCATCAGCAGCATGCGTGAGTAGAAGTAGCCGCCTGTCTGATCGAGGGCTGTGTCGGATACCCACCCGTAGATGCGCTGCCGGTCCGGCGGCATCTTCGACAGGATCGAGCGTTCGATGCGTCCGTAGTCGGCGGCGAAATAGAACGTGAACAGCGCGATCGTGGCGAGGTCGAAGATGAGCCCGATCCCCGACGACGCAACGCCGAGGATCTCGTCGGCCCACTCGGTCAGGGCCTCCTCGGTGACGAGAGTCGCTTCCTCTGCCGCGCTCTGCTCGACGATCGTGACCTCGAAGGTCTCTTCGGTCCACGCGTTGAGATCGGAGATCCAGTCGTCGCCGCTGTCGCCCACCTGACTCGCGAACTCGGCGATACCCGGGATCAGGACCAGCACCATCAGTGTCACGAAGAGGAACAGCCCGGCGTAGATCGCGCCGACAGCGGCGCCGCGTCTCCAACGCCAACGTCGTTGCATGTAGTTGACCGCCGGGACCATCGCCATCGAGAAGAAGACCGAGATGGCCAACAGGCGAAGCAGGTGCTGTGCACGAAGCGCAACGAATGCGATCAATAGGGCGGCCGCAGCGACGACGATCACTTTCCACAAGGAGTCCCACACGAACCGGTCAGTCCACTCCGGCTTCTGATCTCGGGCGTCCCGGCTCGATGCTCGACCCCTCACCGCCTCGGCGACATCGGTCGGCAACGCATCACCGCGCCCGTCGGTCTCGCCTTGCACATCATCACTCGCCATGTCCGACCCTTTCCTTTGTGTGGGGGCCACAGTCCAGGCTGACACCGGGGCGGTCCCCGCACGTGGACCGAGCTCATCTCGCGACGGAGATCGACCCGCGACACATCGCCTACATCTGAACCGTGCAACCGCAAGCTCACACGCAATCCGAGGCCGTCGATCTCGGGGCACGCTCAGGGCACGACGCCCTCAGCTCTCCTCACCGCGACACCAGCCAGTCCCGCGCCACCGCCCGGTAGAGTCCGATCTCGGAGGGATGGCAGAGCGGACGATTGCGACGGTCTTGAAACCTGTCGCCGAAGCCCGCCAATCGGCTTCCAGCGTCAGTGTTCGATCGGTTTGGATCGGACTACGCCAGATTCGGTGGGTTGAGGGCGGCCGTAGCGGGCACGGTTCGGGGCCCGGAAGAACGGTTGGCCGACGCGGGGTACCGGGCGTCGGTAAAGCTCGGTCAAGGGAGGGCGGTCCAGCTGGTAGCACCTTGTTCGAGGATCCAGGCGCTTGATTGGTAGCAGGACTTCGAGACGTACGGTTCGATCTCTTTCGCCCTGGTTCGACAGAGTTGGGCTTTGAGTTCGCGGGCCTCGACCACGGCCGGCTCGTCGCCTGGCGCGAGGGCGAGGAGGTCGATGACATGGAGAGCGAGCTGGGTT
>JBPCTU010000252.1:0-8349 GCA_051011515.1 Acidimicrobiales bacterium | reverse complement strand
ACTCAGCTCCTCTGGTTCGTTTCGCTCTTGGACTCTTCGTGCCCAACTCGCGCGAGAATTCATGCGGTCAACGCGTCGACGCGGCGACAGAACTCGATGTCGAGCTCGGTCAATCCTCCGGCATCGTGATTGGTGACAGCGATCTCCACCGTGCCCCAAACGTTCGACCACTCGGGATGGTGAAACAGTCGCTCCGAGATCAGAGCCACCGAGCTCATGAAGCCGAAGGCCTGGGTGAAGTTGGGGAACGAGAACGTGCGCTCCAGCCGGTCTCCGTTGCGGCTCCACTCGGGAATGTCATCGAGAAGGGCGGCCAGCTGATCTTCGGGCAACATCGCCTTGCGTTCGTAATCGGTCATCACCCGAGTCTGACATGGGCAACGCCAGGGCGCGGCCTCGACACGCTCAGGCCAGTGGGTCGGCGAAGGGGTCCTCGCCCCCGATGCCACCCAGTCCGCCCAAACCACCGATGGACACACCGGTCTCTATCGGTTTGATCCAGCGGTCGTAGCCGGTCTCCTCGAGTTCGGTGGCCAATTCGGGACCGCCGCTCTCTTGAATGACCCCGTCCACGAACACGTGCACCACGTCGGGGTGAAGCTCTTCGAGCAGACGGTTGTAGTGGGTGATGACGAGAACTCCAAGATCGTCCTCTTGGGTGGCTCGTTCGATTCGGCGACTCACCATGCGCAGGCCGTCGCCGTCGAGGCCCGCGTCGATCTCGTCGAGGATCGCTATGCGAGGCTGAAGGGCGGCCAGCTGAAGTGTCTCGCTTCGTTTCTTCTCGCCACCTGACATGTCGACGTTGAGGCCACGGGCCAACAGATCCGCCGGCACCTGAAGCGCGTCGGCCTCGGTCTCCATCCGTGCGATCAGCTCGGCCGGTTCGCGTCCGCCGGCCAATGCAGACTGGGTCAGGACATTGCTGAGCTGCACACCGTCGATTTCGGTCGGGTACTGCATGGCCAGGAACAACCCGGCCTGGGCCCGCTGCCACGGCGCCATCGCCAGGACATCCTCACCATCGAGGGTCACCGACCCACCCAACACCTCGTACCCGGGGCGGCCCATGATGACGTGCGACAGCGTGGACTTTCCGGATCCGTTTGGACCCATGATTGCGTGCACTTGGCCAGACTCGACGACAACGTCGAGGCCCCGCAGGATCTCGTTGCCCTCGACTCCGGCACGGAGTCCGGATACCTCGAGCCTGGTCATGATTCGGCCCCGTCCAGCTCGACGAACACATCGCCGTCATCGACCGCGACGGTGTAGACCGACACGGGCTGCGTGGCCGGCAGTGTCAGCGGGACACCGTCCTCCAGTGAGAACTCAGCCCCGTGTTTCCAACAGGTCAAGGTCTTCTCGTCGCAATCGACCTCGCCCTCGGACAACGAGTAGTTGGCGTGGCTGCAGCGGTCGGCAATGGCGAACAGCTCGTCGCCTACGCGAGCGACTGCGGCCTTGGACCCTCCGAGGTCGACCTGCACGACCTCGCCGTCTACCAGATCGTCGAGACGCCCGACCCGCACTCGATCGGCCATCAGCTCTCCCTCGAATCCAACGCAGCCTGGATTAGGCCGCTGACGTGAGGGGCGACCGCCGGAACGGCCAGCTTCGACACCACCTCGTCCAAGAACCCCTCGACGATCAGGCGCTCGGCGGCCTGAGTCGGCACTCCGCGGCTCTCGAGATAGAAGCGCTGGTCCTCATCGACCGGGCTGACGGTCGAAGCGTGGCTGCAGCGAACGTCATTGTTCTCGATCTCGAGGTTGGGCACGGATTCGGCCCAGGCGTCCTCGGACAGCTTGATGTTGCGGTTGGTCTGGAATGCGTTGGTGCCTGGGGCATCGGGAGCGACCCGAATCAGTCCGGTATAGATCGACGTCGAAGAGTCGTCGAGCACGCCCTTGAACAACAGGTTCGATGTGGTGTCGCGGGCCAGATGATCCTGAAAGGTTCGGAAGTCGAGCGTCTGGTCGCCGTCGCCGAAGTAGACAGCCAGCAGGTCTCCGCTGGCACCACGACCGGTGAGACGGCAATCGGTTCGAAGTCGCCCGTAGCCGCCACCCATAGCTGCCACACCACCCACGAACTCAGCCTGCCCACCCACATCGGCCACAAGGGAGCCGAGCTGCCAGACCCGGGGACCGAGCTCTTGAACCTGCTGGTACCTGACCCTGGCGGCATCGGCGACGTCGATTCGCGTCACGGGAACCACCAGAGCGTCCACATCTTCGGAACGCAGCACCTCGACGACGCTGATCGACGCATTCGAACCAACATCGACGAGCGTGTGCGGAAACGCCGCGACACCGCTCGTTCGAACATGATGGGTGATGACAACGGGGCCATCGATATCGGTGTTGGCGTCGACCTTGATGACCAAAGGTGTTGGCGAGAAAGCCAGGTTGGCATCGCCGAAGACGTCTACCGCTTCGCCCAAGTCGACCTCACGATCGAGATCGGTCGCCACCGAGATGCTGAGGCCGCTCGGTAGATCATCGGGTGCTGCGACGACGAAGCCGTCGACGGTGGCGATCGAGGCGCAGGCCTGGTCGACCTCGAAGACAACTCCCTCACCGTCGACGTCAGGCGCGTTTGCCGCCGGCGCGAACGCCGAAGGATCGAGGTCGTCGATGGGGCTGTATCGCCACTCCTCCAACTCAAAGGTCGGAAGCGGCTGGTCGGCCATCCGCTTCGCCGCCTCTTCGCGCTGGGTTTGGAGCCAGCCGGGCCCTGGTAGTGCGACTGCAGTATCGACGGGGTACAACTGGATGAGCCTCGGGCTATCGGTCGGTCAGAACGGATTTATCCTACCGGCATAGGAGAAATTGCCGACCGTGAAGCTCCGGTCTCGACAACCCCCACTCAGCTGCTACTCCGTGGGTTCCTCGCCGCCGGCTCTGTTCCACCGCAGGTAGGCCTCGATGAAACCGTCGATGTCACCGCCGAGGACAGATTCGACGTTGCCGACCTCGTAGTTGCTGCGAAGATCCTTCACCATCTGATACGGCTGCAACACGTATGACCGAATCTGACTGCCGAAGCCGACCTTCTTGGCCTCGCCGCTGATGGCGGCCAGGTCGTCCTCGCGCTTTTGTCGCTCGAGGTCCAACAACCTCGCCGCCAACATCTGCATGCAGCGGTCCTTGTTCTGGTGTTGACTGCGTTCGTTCTGACACGACACGACCACACCCGTGGGCAGGTGGGTTATGCGCACCGCCGAGTCGGTGACGTTGACGTGCTGGCCACCGGCGCCCGACGAGCGATAGGTATCGATTCGCAGCTCGGTCTCGTCGATCTCGATAGCGTTCGCGACCTCTTCGAAGAACGGCACCAGGCTCATCGACGCAAATGCGGTTTGGCGCTTGGATTCCTTGTTGAACGGTGAGATCCGCACCAGCCGATGCACGCCGTGCTCGGACTGCAACATCCCATATGCACGACGCCCCTTGACGATGAACTCAGCCGAGGTGATGCCCGCCTCTTGGCCCTCGGAAATCGAGATGACTTCGAAATCTAGGCCCGAGTTGTCGGCCCAGCGTTTGTACATGCGCAACAACATGTCGGCCCAGTCCTGGGAATCGGTGCCACCCTCGCCGCTCTGGATCTGACACACAGCGTCCATCTCGTCGTACTCGCCGATGAAGAGTGCCCGCAGTTCGAGCTCCTCGAACTTCGCATCGAGTGCGGCGAGAGCCTCGCGGATCTCGGCCTCGAGGTCGGCGTCGCTTTCCTCGATAGCCAACTCGTTGAGCGTCTCGGCGTCCTCGACCTGGGTCGTGAGGGAATCGTAGAGATCGGTGTCCTCGGTGACCTCGGCCAGTTCGCGGTTGACCTTCCGCGCCTTCTCGGTGTCGTCCCACAGGTCGGGCTGCGCAGCCTGATCTTCCAATTCGATTCGACGGTCGCGAATCTCATCGATCCGCAAATACCCCTCGGCCTCGGCCAGCCTGCGGCGCGCCGTCGCCAACTCCTCGCTGAGATCAGCCATGACGCGAAATCAGCGGCCGTGGCACTGCTTGAACTTCTTACCCGAACCGCACGGGCAAGGAGCGTTGCGGGGTGTCTTCTCGAAATCGCTCTTGACGACCGGAGCGTTCGAGGGAACGTCGCTCTCTTCGACAACCTCGGGCAGGTCGTCCTCGGTCACCACTGCCGCGGCCTCGGCGGCCTCGCTGCCCTCTTCGTTGACCTGAATGTGGGTGACGTACTTGACGAAGTCCTGGGCGATGGAGCTCATCATCGTGCCGAACATCTCGAAGCCCTCGCGCTGCCATTCGGTCAGCGGATCCTTCTGACCCATCGCCCGCAGATGGATACCTTCCTTCAGGTAGTCCATCTCGTAGAGGTGCTCTCGCCAGCGTTGATCGATGATTCGCAGCATCACCTGCCGCTCGATCTGACGCATCACCTCGGCGCCGATCTCGGCTTCGCGTGCCTCGTAGTAGGCAACGCCGTCGCTCATGACCGTCTCGTACAGGGCGTCGGTACTTTCGGCATCGAGATCGGCCACGGTTATCTCGTTGGGCCACAAAGTGTTGAGCTCGTGGGCCAAACCTTCGGTATCCCACTCCTCATTGAACTCGGAGACGCAGTAGGTACCAATGGCTGAGTCGACGGCATCGGCCAGGTACTCCAAGGCCTCGTCGCGCAGGTCGGCGCCTTCGAGTATCTGCTCACGTCGGGCGTAGATGACGCGGCGTTGCTCGTTCATCACTTCGTCGTACTTGAGAACGTTCTTGCGGATCTCGCCGTTGCGCTGTTCGACGGTGTTCTGGGCCCGTTCGATCGCTTTGGTGACCATCTTGGAGTCGATGGCGACGTCCTCGGGCAAGGCCCGCTTCATCACCCAGTCCATTGCGCCGGTGGCGAAAAGCCGCATCAGTTCGTCTTCGAGCGAGATGTAGAAGCGCGACTCGCCCGGGTCGCCCTGTCGGCCTGAACGGCCACGGAGCTGATTGTCGATGCGGCGGCTGTCGTGACGTTCGGTGGCAACGACGTAGAGGCCACCCAACTCCTTGACCTTCTGGCCCTCTGCGGTGCAATCGGGCTCGTACTTGGCGGCCAGCTCTTCGACGCGCTCTTGGGCCTCTTCGGACTCGAGGTCGAGTCCCTCGGCCAGAACATCACGTTCGGCCAACCCTTCGGGGTTGCCACCGAGGATGATGTCGACACCGCGGCCGGCCATGTTGGTGGCAACGGTGACTGCCCCGAGACGCCCGGCCTGGGCGACGATGTCGGCCTCTCGAGCGTGGAGCTTGGCGTTGAGCACCGAATGCTCGATGCCGTTCTTCTCGAGCAGCCCGGAAAGCAACTCAGACTTCTCGACCGAGATCGTGCCGACCAGAATCGGCTGACCCGCAGCGTTGCGCTCGAGAATGTCGTCGAATACCGCGCCGAACTTGCCCGCTTCGGAGCGGTAAACAAGATCGACTTCGTCCTTGCGGATGATCGGCTCGTTGGTAGGGATCGGCACGACGTTGAGCCCGTAAGTGTTGTAGAACTCGGCCGCCTCGGTTTCGGCGGTGCCCGTCATCCCAGCCAGCTTGTCGTAGAGCCTGAAGTAGTTCTGGAGCGTGATGGTTGCGAGGGTCTGGTTCTCCTCTTTGATCTTCACGCCCTCTTTGGCCTCGACTGCCTGGTGGAGGCCGTCGCTCCAACGCCGACCATCGAGGATGCGACCGGTGAACTCGTCGACGATCTTCACCTCGCCGTTGGCGACGATGTAGTCCTTGTCGCGGTGGAACAGCTCCTTGGCCCGCAGGCCCACCTGGAACTGGTGCACGAGGTTCGCCGACACGGAGTCGTACAGGTTCTCGACACCCAGCGACCGCTCGACGGCGTGGATGCCCTCTTCGGTCGGCGCCACCGTTCGTTTCTCTTCGTCAACGTCGTAGTGTTCGTCGCGACGCAAGCCGCGAACGATCGACGCGAACTGGTAGTAGACCTTCGCGGCATCGGCGAGTCGACCACTGATGATCAGCGGGGTGCGAGCCTCGTCGATGAGGATCGAGTCGATCTCGTCGACGATGCAATAGAAATGACCCCGCTGGACCTTGCGGTCCTTCGACATCGCCATGTTGTCGCGCAGGTAGTCGAAACCGAGTTCGTTGTTGGTGCCGTAGGTGATGTCGGCCTCGTACTGGGCACGTTTGTGCTCGTGGTCGCGGTTGCCCGGCACGACCAGGCCGGTCTCGAGCCCCAGCCAGCCGTATATCTGGCCCATCCACTCGGCATCGCGAGCAGCCAGGTAGTCGTTGACCGTCACAACGTGAACGCCTTTGCCGGCGAGCGCGTTCAGGTAGATGGGCAGAGTCGACGTGAGGGTCTTGCCCTCACCAGTCTTCATCTCGGCCACCCATCCGAAGTGCAGGGCCGCCCCGCCCACGATCTGCACGTCGTAGTGACGTTGGCCGATCTGGCGCCAGGCAGCCTCGCGAACAACCGCGAAAGCCTCGATAAGCAGGTCGTTCAGGTCTTCGCCGTTGTCGACACGCTGCCTGAACTCAGGTGTTTTTGCCTGAAGTTCGGTGTCCGAAAGTGCCTTTATCTCAGGCTCGAGCTCGGCGACCTCGGGTGCCAAGGCCTCGAGCGCCTTCAGCTTCTTGCCCTCGCCCGAGCGCAACAGCTTGTTGAATGGATTCTTGCTCATGAGGATGCAAATCCTACCGGCGCAAGTGCCCTACAACGGCGACAAGGGCGCGGCGGGGCGCGCAGCTACATGATCCGTCCATCAAGGCGCCAACGAGCCGGCGCGCCATCGCCGGTTGTCGTTGGGTTGCGCTAGGTGGTTTCGAGCAAGCCGTAGGCGCCGGCGTTGCGCCGATAGACGACCGAAGAACGGTCACTGTCGGCATTGTGGAACAGGAAGAAATCGTGACCCAGCGTCTCCATCTGCTGAACCGCCTCGACCGGTGTCATCGGGGCGCTGACAATCTGCTTTTCGTTGACGAACTCGATGTCGGCAGGGTCGGGAATCACGATTGGCTGGGCCTCCTGGTACTTGTCGACACGACCACCGGCATGGTGGTGACGGTTCACTTCCTTCGTCTTCAGCTTTCGGAGGCCGCGCTCGACCTTGTGCAGGGAACGCTCGACCGCAGTCAACTCGTCGGGACCGGACGCCTTGCAGTGGAGGTGATGTCCGTGTCCCTCTACGTGGATCTCACAGACATCTTTGTCTTGTATTCGCGGATTTCGTTCCTCGGAAAGGTGAACATCGGCACGATCTAGCCCGGAGAGAAATCGGTCGAGGCGATTGACCTTGGACAACACCATCTCTTCGAGATGGGGGGTCACACGCACTCCACGGCTGCTGATCGTGACATTCACGGGGCAGAACCTCCTGGTCTTCTCGATTGTGGTCCCACCTTAGACGTGACCAGGGTCACGGTGAAGACCCTGAGTGAGATACCTGCCGTTGGGCCTGGATGACACGTTCACCCGACCTCGTGACCAACGTGGGGTCTCGAGGATGGGCGATCGCCACCGCACTGACAACGATCGCGCCGGCCGCACCGATCGCCTCGGCAGCCGCGCTAACGGTGGCGCCGGTCGTGACAACGTCGTCGACCAGGAGCACTCGTGTTCCGGCGAGGCCAGCGTCGCCGGCCCGACGGCGTAGACGCAACGTGGGGCCATCGAGACGTTGCCGACGACCCTCGCCTGTTTGGGCGCGACCCGCTTGGCGTTCGAGAAGACCTCGGCACCGAAGGTCTGTCCGCCTGGCCAGCGCATTGGCGAGCCGCTCGCCAGGATCGAATCCCCGCCGCCTGCGGCTGGCCGGAAGCGCCGGCGCCCAGGTGACCAGATCGGCGTCAATTCCCTCCCAAAGGAGCCGGTCGGCCAACGCGGACACGAACCAGTCGAGGCTGGACCGGTTGCCCCTGTACTTGAACCCGGCGACGAACCTGCGGCTCAGTGAGTCGTAGTCGACCAGTGCGACACAGGTCTCGACTCCGCGAACCGAGAAGGACGCCAATGGCACAAGTTGGTCGATGCAGCCAGCACAGGGCGATGGACCCAACACGCCACAACCGTCGCACCGCTTGGGAAAGAAGAGCTCAACGAGCACCCTCGCACCGTAGGGACAAGCAGTGACAGTTCTGTTCCGTTGATCAACGCTTGTTGCTCAACGGCTGCGCCGGAGGCGGTCTACCGTCGCTCGTCCCTCGCTCCTGTGTTGTCCCGCAGACCGACACTTGTCGGCCTGCGGCAGCGCCAGAGGCGCCCTACCGTCGCTCGTCCCTCGCTCCTAGCTTGTTCCGTAGTCGCGGTGTTGTCCCGCAGACCGACACTTGTCGGCCGGCGGCAGCGCCAGAGGCGCCCTACCGTCGCTCGTCC
>JBPCTU010000251.1:0-8174 GCA_051011515.1 Acidimicrobiales bacterium | reverse complement strand
CATGCGCCATTCGTCGCGCGAAGAAGCCGGCTTGGCCAGTGCCGGCCCAGTTCCAAGCCGCGGCCTCGGGGTCGGTCGTGCGGAGCTTGTCGACAAGGTCTGCGTGGAGTTCGGCGACCCAAGTAACCAGCACAGCCTGGTCTGCTGGAGGAGACGCCGAGCCCACCTCTGGCTGATCGCTGGAGCCGACGTGAGCGAGAAGGTCTCCGATGTAGGTGTATACCCGGCCCATGTGGACGACGAGCTCGGCCACATCCCAGTCAGGACATGCGGCTACGGGCCTGTCCAGGGATCCGGCGGCGACGGCTAGAAGCCTGTGCCCGTCGGTCTCGACCGCGTCTACATAGATGTCGTTGTCCATCGACCGATTCTAGAAGCCCGAAGGTTCTGCCAGCGTGAAGTGAGCGCGCGTGCGCGCTTTACGCTGGCAGAACACGGATCAGGTCAACCTGCCGTCCATGGCGGTCGCGACACCGGCCACGAAACGCTCTACACATTCAGGAGTGGTCTGGAAGCTGGTCATCCACCGGACCTCGTCGATCGGGTCAGACGTTTCCGACGATGGTGCCCAGACGTAGAAGAACGACCACTCCTGGAGCTGTTGGACGACAGACCTGGGCAGCTTGGCGAAGACAGCGTTCGCTTGAACGTCCTGGGTGATCTCGACTCCGGGCACCTCTGACATGGCGTCGGCAAGCAGCCGTGCCATGTCGTTCGCGTGGCGGCCGTGGCGCAGCCACAGGTCGTCGGTCAGAAGAGCTTCGAACTGTGCAGCGACGAACCTCATCTTCGACGGCAGCTGCGCAGCCTGTTTCTGAACGAACCGGCCAAGCTCCACAAGGCTGGGATCGAAGTAGATGATCGCCTCTCCGTATGCGGCGCCGTTCTTGGTGCCACCGAAACTCAGCACGTCGACCCCGATGTCGGCGGTGAACTCGCTCACCGGCCGCCCCAGAGCGGCCGCAGCATTGGCGATCCGGGCGCCGTCCATGTGTACTCGAAGCCCAGCGGACTTGGCTGTACCGCAAAGATCGGTCAGCTCCTCGACCGTGTACAGGGTTCCGTATTCGGTGATCTGGGTGACCGAGATCGCACCCGGTTGGGTGTGGTGCACAGTCCCCAGAACATGCAGCTGGTCCTCGATGTGTTTCGGCGTCAACTTGCCGTCGACGGTGGGAAGCGCAAGCAGTTTCGAGCCTGTGAATCGTTCGAACGAACCACATTCATCCACGTTGATGTGGGCTGACTCCGGACAGATGATCCCCTGATGAGGCAGGACAAGGGTCGCCAAACTGACGACGTTCGCACCGGTTCCTCCCCACGCCAGCAACGCAGTTGCCTCCGGACCGAAGACGTCTCGCACTCGGTCCTGCAACCTCCCGGTAGCCGCGTCAGCTCCGTAGGCGATAGCCGGACCGGTCGAAACTTGCGCAATGGCCTCGAGGATCTCAGGGGCAACACCAGCGGTGTTGTCGCTGGCGAAAGAGGTTTCTGGTGGGGTCAGCATCGCCCGACGACGATAGGCCCGCTGTGAGCCGAACGGACAGTTGCGCGGCCGGCTACCGCCTCCGCCGCACAACGAGCAACCCGCAGACGTACGCTTCATCACGATGAACTTCGCGATCCCTCAGTCTTTGAAGCCCCATCTTCGGGGCTGGTCACATGTGGCCGCTTGCGCCGCTGCCATTGCGTTGTGTCCGATCGTGATCGTGTTCTCTCCGGGTGCCCGTGCTGCCGCGGCAGTATTCAGCGGCGCGGTGATCGGCCTGTTCGGCATAAGCGCCGCCTACCACCGGTTCCACTGGGGCAGCCGAATGGAGGCCGTCATGAAGCGCCTCGACCACTCGATGATCTTCATAGTCATAGCAGCGACGTACACGCCGATCGCACTCGTGGCGCTGCCGAACGGCCCAGGAACCCTGATCCTGCGCGTGGTCTGGGTGGGCGCCATAGTCGGCGTCATCACCCGACTCTTCTGGACCCACGCACCTAGGGCCATCATCGTCGCCCTGTACATCGCGGTCGGGTGGGCCGCGATGTTGGTCATCGACGACATCTGGCGCGCTCTCGGAGTGGCGGGGTTTGTCCTGTTGCTGGTGGGCGGGTTGCTTCACACGGTCGGTGCTGTGGTCTACGCGACCAAACGACCCAACCCGTGGCCCAGGTGGTTCGGGTTCCACGAGATCTTCCACCTCATCGTCATCGCCGCCATCGCCACTCACTACGTGGTCGTGGCCACAATCGCTCTGCCCAAGGGTGCGCTGACGACCTGAGGGCAGGCGGTCACAAGGCCACGGGCGTCTTGACCAACGACCAGCAGTCAGACGGAACGGGAGTCGTACCGCTGGTGAAGGAAGGGTTCGAACGCAGACGCCGATACCTGCTGGCTCGATTCGACACGGCGGCGCGCGAACTGTTGAACGAGGCGAGTACCCCGAATGTGGCGCATCGGAAGGTCGGCAATTGGGTCGAACTCTGAGCGTCCTAGCCGCACGATGCCACCAATGGTCGCAGCCCGGCGTTCCTCGACCACACATGAAACCTTCAACAGCTCGGGGTCACGATCCAATCGAGCAGAGTCTTCGACTGATCGAATGGTTCGGAACATGAACTCGGTCCGGCGGCGCGTATCAGTGCGGTCAGGGCGGTTAACCGTGCCGACGATCCGACCCACCAGTCGACCATCGCGTTCAAAACGGTTGTCGATCCGTTTACCGTTGATCACCGACGTGACCTCGGCCAGCTTCGCGGGCGAACCGAGGATCTCACGGTCTTCTATGACCGCTGCCTCAGAGGTGTGACAGACAAGCAAGGGGTACTCGCCTAGTAACCCGTCGAGGGTGGCCTGGACACTTACCCGGGCTTCACCGGCGGGTGAATCGTCGATATCGGTCCAGCTCGCGATGCTCATGCGAACGAGTGACGCATCGCTGGGCTCCAGAGGCGGCGGGAGGACAGCAGCTGCGGCCGAGGCATCAGTCAGATAGGTGACCTCGAGTGAGTCGGTCCAGATCGGCTCCCCACCATCGAAGGGTCGCTCCCACGGCGAGTCCCGGGACCCATACCACGTGGTGGGCTCTTCCGCCCGGTCACCGTCGCTCATGGTTCGAGTGCTCGGCTACTGCTGGGAGCGCCACTCGGACAAGCTGGGTTTCTCGGCGCCGACGCTGGTCGAATCGCCGTGACCGGTGTGCACGGTGGTGTGATCGGGGAGCGTGAAGAGCCGGCTCTCTATCGAGTCCAGAATGACTCCGTAATCGCTGAATGACCGACCGGTTGCTCCCGGACCGCCGTTGAACAGGGTGTCGCCGCTGAAGACCACACCTTCGGCCGGTACGTGCAGACACACCCCACCCGGAGAGTGTCCGGGCGTGTGCAACAGCGAGACTTCGGTGCCGCCGATATCGACCGTTTGCCCGTCGGCAAGGTGATCGTCCACTCGCCGGTCGGGATACACGACCTACCACAACATGGTGTAATCGGGATGAAGCCAGATGGGCGCTCCGGTCTCGTCGGCGAGTGCTGCGGCCGCGTTGATGTGATCGTTGTGCGCGTGCGTACAGACGATCGCCCGCACAGTCCGTCCACCAACACCCTCGAGTATCGGCACATGGTCGTGGGCGGCGTCGATGATGATCACCTCACGATCGTCGCCGACGAGCCAGATGTTGTTGTCGACATCGAAATCCTCTCCGTCGAGGGAGAAGATGCCAGACGTTATTACTCGGTCGATTCGCGCCATGGAGGCGCAGCGTAGCTCGGAGTCGGGACCCTAGAGAACGACGACCGAACGAAGAACCTCGCCGGCTTCCATCTTGTGGAACGCCTCCTCGACTTCATCGAGGTTGATGGTTTCGGAGACGAAGCCATCGAGATTCAAACGGCCCTGCAGGTAGAGGTCTATGAGCATCGGGAAATCTCGGCTCGGCAGGCAGTCGCCGTACCACGACGACTTGAGCGCACCCCCACGACCGAACACCTCGATGAACGGCAGCTCGACCGTCATGTCAGGCCGGGGGACGCCCACTAGCACCACCGTTCCGGCAAGGTCGCGAGCGAAGAAGGCCTGCTTGTAGGTCTCTGGCAGGCCGATGGCTTCGATCACGACGTCGGCGCCGTTGCCCCCGGTGTACTCCTGGATCTTCGCGACGGCGTCCTCATTCGAGGAGTTCACCGTGTGCGTCGCCCCGAAACCCTTGGCCCACTCCAGTTTCTTGTCGTCGATGTCGACGGCAATGATCGTGTGGGCTCCGGCCAGGCGTGAACCTTCGATTGCCGCATTCCCGACGCCCCCGCAGCCGAACACGGCAACGGAGTCCCCTCGCTCGACACCACCTGTGTTGATTGCGGCACCGATACCGGCCATCACCCCGCAACCCAACAGCCCGGCAGCTTCGGCACCGGCCGCTGCATCGACCTTGGTGCACTGCCCTGCGGCCACGAGCGTCTTCTCGGCGAAGGCACCAATACCGAGCGCTGGGCTCAGCTCGGTGCCATCGGTGAGGGTCATCTTCTGGGACGCATTGTGGGTCGCGAAGCAGTACTGCGGACGGCCACGCTGACAGCTGCGACACTCGCCACACACAGCACGCCAGTTCAGGATCACGAAGTCACCCACTTCGACCTCGGTGACGTCGGCGCCGACGGATTCGACAATGCCGGCAGCCTCATGACCGAGCAGGAAGGGGAACTCGTCGTTGATGCCGCCCTCGCGATAGTGGAGGTCGGTGTGGCAGACGCCGCAGGCCTGGATCGCTACCACTGCTTCGCCGGGCCCCGGGTTAGGCACGACAATGGTTTCGACCGTGACCGGAGCCCCTTGTTCCCGAGCGATAACACCGCGTACTTCTTGCGCCATGGCCAATCCCCTTCTGAACGTCTCGTGCCAGCGCCCGAGACTACATCGGAGCGCGCTAGCAGGCGCCCGAATCCGTGCGTCGACTGGTTCGGCGCAGGTTGGTCAGTCTTTGGACTCGGGTTTGGTGAAGTTTTCGACGAGATCGATGAGTGTGCGAACACCGAATCCCGTGCCACCCTTGGGGTGTTCGTCGAAGGCCGAGTCGGCGAACGCCGGTCCGGCGATGTCGACGTGAGCCCACGGGATGTCGTCGGCGACGAACTCCTTCAGGAACAGGCCGGCGGTGATCGCTCCGCCGTGAGCGCCACCGATGTTCTTCACGTCGGCCACGTTGGAATCGAGCATGGCTCTATAGGCCGGCACCAACGGCAACGGCCAAAGCCCTTCGTGTGACCTCGTACCGGCTTCGAGGACCTGGTCGACCCAACCGTCGTCCTCGGTGCCCATCACCCCGGCGTAACGAGGGCCGAGCGCGACCATGCAGGCTCCTGTGAGCGTCGCAAGGTCGACGATGGCATCTGGTTTCGCTTCGCTGGCCAATGACAAGGCGTCGGCGAGGACCAACCGCCCTTCGGCATCGGTGTTAAGCACCTCGACTGTTTTGCCGTTGCGGATGTGCAACACGTCGCCTGGCCGGGTGGCGTCGCCGCCCAGCATGTTGTCTGTGAGGGGCATGTAGCCCGTGACCCGGATCGGTACCTCGAGCGCCGATAGGGCGGACATGGCGCCGAGCACCGCCGCGGCACCGCCCATATCGCACTTCATTGTCATCATGCCGTTGGCCGGTTTGATGCTCAGACCACCGGAGTCGAAGGTGATGCCCTTGCCTACAAGGGCGACGTGGCCCTTCGATCGACCCTTGGGCCGATAACCCAGCTCGACGAAACGTGGCTGTTGGGTGGATCCGCGGTTTACACCGAGCACTCCGCCCATTCGGGCTCGTTTGATCGCGGCTGCGTCCATCACCTTGGCGGTCAGCTTGTTGCTGCGGGCGACAGAAGTTGCCTTGCGGGCGAAAGCAACCGGAGTCAGCGAGCCTCCGGGCTCGTTGATCAAATCCCGCGCGAGGTTGACACCCTCGGCGATCGCGCTGGCCCGCGCGACGCTCTTTTGGATTCGCTGACCGGTGCCTACCAACGTGACGACTGCGAGGCTGGTGGGTTTCGGATCGCTCTTCAACTGCTGGTAGGAGTAGGCCCCCAGGTGGATGCCTTCCGCGAAGGCCTGGGCAGCATCTGCCCTGGCCTGAGGTCCTTCGACGAGGTCGAGAACATCGGCACCCACCCGCTTGTGCCGCTTAGCAGCTCTGGCGAATGCGACGCCGGCTCGGCGGTAGGCGTTGTCGTCGACCTCGGAGCGCTCGCCCATCCCCAGCGCAGCCACCGGACCGGATTTGCCGGTGACGATGTGCACCTGCCCGATCGACCCGTCGAAGCCGCGGCTCTTCAGGACGTCCCAATCGAGTCCATGGGGTTCATCGTCCAGCTCGTCTGACGCAACTGCCACAGCTGCCAGCTCGGCGCGTGCCGGGATCTTCCTGGCCAGCACAATTTCGATTGTCATCGACTCTCCGTTAGTTGGGGTGGTCTGGGGTACATCTGGTCTTGGTGCATGAGTGTTCGCCGGAAGGATATTCGTGCTGTTCGATCGTGAGGGGTCGCAAATCACGCATCGCGAGTTGCCAGCGACTCGCCTTCTTGCCAGCGGGCCATCGTCCAGAGCAGGTCCGAGAGCCGATTGAGGTACGGGAGCGACTCGCTGTTGGAGTCTTTCAGGGCTGGGATGACCTCGCGTTCGGCGCGCCGCACTGCCGTGCGCGCCAGGTCGAGCCTGGCGGCGACCTCGGTTTGCCCGGGAACAACGAACTCGGTTGGCGCCTCGAATCGATCCGAGAGGTCGTCGATCAGGGTCTCGAGGCGGTCGACCATTGCGCTGGTGGTGAGGGTGGTGCCGGCCTCTAGTTTGTGCTGGTTTTCATCAGCCGTTGCCAACTCGGCCATGAGCACCCAAAGGTCCCGCATGATGGCCACCAGTAGGTCGTCGAGCTCGGAGCCCCGCTCGGCAGCGGCTCGAGCCAGCCCGACGGCGGCTTGTGCTTCGTCGACGGACCCGTAAGCCACAGGGCGGGGATCATCCTTGTCGACTCTGCCGCCGTAGAAGAGACCGGTGGTGCCGTCGTCGCCGGCCTTGGTGTACACCTTCATGAACTGGAAACGATATCCCGGCGATGGCCGCCGTCACTCCATGCTGGCGGAGGACGTCGAGGTACTCGCGCCGACGGCGTCGAGCGGCCAAGATTGTGCAAATGCGTGGCCGCTTTGCTCCGAGCCCAACGGGGCCCCTCCATCTGGGGAATCTCCGGACTGGGCTTGTGGCGTGGCTGTTTGCACGGTCGGCCGGTTCGACTTTCTCACTGCGGTTCGAAGACCTGGACAGTTCCGTGGTCCGTCCCGAGCACTACGACGGACAACGGCGCGATATGGCCGCGCTCGGCCTCGATTGGGATGACGAGCTGTGCCAATCCGAACACGTCGATCGCTATCGGGTGGCTCTCGAGACGCTCACGGCCGCCGGGCTCACTTACCCGTGTTACTGCTCGAGGCGCGAGGTGCGCGAAGCGGCCAGCGCGCCTCACCAGAACGCCCCCGACGGTGCTTACCCGGGCACCTGCCGCGACCTCACCGTTTCTGAACGCCAGGAAAGGGAAGCCGAGGGGCGCAAGCCCGCTCTCCGTCTACGCACAGACCAGCAAGAGGCGTCATTCGTGGACGTCGTCTTCGGCGAAACGACGGCGTTGTTGGACGACATGGTGCTCGCTCGTCGCGACGGCACGCCGGCCTACAACTTGGCGGTCGTGGTGGACGACGCACACCAAGGAATCGAACAGGTTGTCCGAGCCGATGACCTTTTGGCGTCGACACCGCGGCAACTGCACCTGGGCCGACTCCTGGGGGTGCCCGAGCCGTCCTTCGCCCACGTACCGTTGGTGCTCGGTCCCGATGGCTCGCGTTTGGCAAAACGCGACGGTGCGGTCACGCTGGCCGAACGCCTGGAGCTGGGAGAGAGCGCCGAGCAGGTGCGCTCGTATCTGGCAGCCTCGATCGGCCTGATCGATTGGAACGAGCGGCCGACGCCTCGCGAGCTGGTGGCACGTTTCGATCCGTCACGGCTGAGCCGCCAGCCGTGGCGTATGGATTCCGCGGCAGTGGCCCCCAACCTCACAGGCGATCAGCCCGAACGCAATTAGCCGCCCCACACGCTGAGCCCTGGCAAGGCGTTCTGCCAGCGTGGGGGGTTGGGGGGGGTAAACCTCCCA
>JBPCTU010000250.1:0-9073 GCA_051011515.1 Acidimicrobiales bacterium | reverse complement strand
TCGACCTCGCAATGACGCTTCACGATCTGGACATGCACCACTTCTCGCAATACTGGAAGAGAGGTGTCCGGACCGGTCACGCCTACGCAGAGGTTGCTCAACGATTCAGAGGAACCGACGACGCGCTCTGGTCGAAAGAGTCGAACAATGCATTGCGCGATGCGAGCCTGTTGGTCGGGACCCCTCTCGCGGCCGCTGTGGTTTCGGCTGGGTTGCGGCGTACTTGGCCGCTGGCAGCAGTTGGAGTCTTTTGGGCGGCGGTGATCGGTCGAACAGTGAACCGCGGGCTTTGGAAGTCACCTGATCTCAACACGCGAGTGCTCTATGCGTTTCATTCGCACTTCCAGAAGGTGCCAATCAGTTGGGGTCAGCTGCTCTACCGTTCTGCGAGTCGTCGTGGCGACCGCAAGACGCTCATCGAGTACAAGTAGCGCTCCCCGTCACGCGCGCCGGGCGCCGGGCACGCCGTTGTCGATCACGAACGTGACCGCGGTTTCAACCTCGGCGCTGGGGTCTGCCACGTCGGTCACAACCCTGAGCATCGCTGTGCATCGCTCAGGTGTCAGATCGCACACGGTGTAGCCATTGTTCGTGTCGAAGTGTTTGATCTGCGGGTTGAACAGCGATATCAACGTCGTGAGGTCACCTCCACCGGTCGGGAAGGCCGAGCTGATGGCCGAGGCCATGAGTTCGGTGCCGACCACCCGAGTGTCGTAGGCGTACGGATTTGCGCGGAGGTCTCCGACGATGGCCGAGTGCAGGTCTCCGCTCAGCACGACGAGGTTCTCGACACCCGCTTCGTCCATCTCGGTCAGTATCAGGTGGCGATTGGCGAAGTAGCCGTCCCAGGTGTCGGTGATGGTCACTGGTCCGTCACCGAGCGGTACGGACAAACCCTGCATGAGGACCTGTTGAGCCAACAGCTTCCACGTTCGGTCGGAGTTGACGACGCCGTCGGTCATCCAAGCCTGTTGGTCTCGGCCCAAGAATTGATGGTTGGGATCGAGCGAGGTGGGGCCGAGCTCGCGCAACGGCAGAGTTTGGCCCTGGGTGCCCGGCACCTGAACCGTGGCGCCGTCGGTCGGCTGGTCGTCTCGGTATTGCCGACCGTCCAGGACGAAGATCTCGGCGAGATCACCCCACGCGAACTGCCGATGGATTGGGAAGTCGGGCCCGGTGGGCGGTTCCAGACGGACCGGCATGTGTTCATACCAAGCTCGGTAGGCGGCTGCCCTCAGCTGAAGGAACTCATCGGTGGTTTGGCCGTTCTCACCGATCGACCCTGCGTAGTTGTTCGAGACTTCGTGGTCGTCCCAGGTGACGAGCCAGGGGTGCGACGCATGGTGTTGTTTGAGATCAGGGTCGCTCTTGTAGAGCGCGTAGCGGTCGCGGTAACCCTGCAGATCTCTGACCTCGGGGCCGTCGTGAACTCTTGGTTGGCCGGTCGCTTCGAGCGGTGCGGACGTGGGACCGGACTCATAGATGTAGTCACCCAGCCAGAAGAAGATGTCGAGCGACTCTTCGGACAGGTGCCGGTGTGCCGAGTAGTAACCACTCTCCCAGTGTTGGCACGATGAGAAGCCGAACCGGAGCGACTGCTGCGAGCTGTCGAGATCGGGGAGAGTTCTGGTTCTTCCCGTGGGGCTCATTCTGTCGCCCACCCTGAAGCGGTACCAGTACCAGGTGTCAGGTTCGAGGCCGGTTGCATCGGCATGGACCGACAGAGCGAGCGAGGGCACCGCCGCGGTTACGTCGGTCGCAAGGACCTCGGCGAACGTGTCGTCGGAAGCGACCTCCCAGCGAACATCGAGCCCTGTTTCGGGTATCGCAATGTTGTCGGCCACGAGCAGGCGGGTCCACAGAATGACTGCTGTCGGAGTGGGGTCGCCGGACGCTACGCCAAGTTCGAACGGGTCGTTCGTCAACTCCACGGAGAGGGGCGGGTCCGTTGGTCGGGTGGTCGGAGTTGGATCGACCGGCGTTGTTGGAGTCGGTGCTTCATCACCGGTACGGCCGGTCGTAGTCGGTGCGTTTGCCGAGTCCGCTGATCTTGCCGGTTCTTGGGCCGGTTCCTGATCCTGCGTGCAAGCTGCCAGCGCTGCCGCAGCCCCGGCAGCCAAGAACCCGCGGCGCGTGATTCGGGGGCCTCGGTTCACCAGACAATGATCGCACGGTCAGCCGTCGCGCGGATGCGCGCCCGCTGCCCGTCAAGTGCTGGTTGGGCCTGCTCTGTGGCATCGTGTGCGCCGTGAGAGTGTTGGCTCAGGGTGCGAACGTCGTCGATCTCGGCTGGGCCGAGTTGATCGCGTCCTTCTCGTTGATCGCCGTGGCCGTGGGCATCTCGCTCTGGCTCCGTTTGCGTCTCGCGTGGCCGATTCTCGAGGCGTCGCTCCGAGCACTTGTGCAATTGGCTCTGGTCGGAGTGCTCTTCAACCTCATCTTCGAGGCTGGAGGCGCACATGTGTTCGCATGGGCATGGGTGCTGGCGATGGTCGCGATCACCGTCGTAGTTGTGTCGCGTCGCGCTCCGGCCATCCCGGATCTTTGGCGGTCGGTGCTGGTGGCGGTTCTACTGTCGACGGGGGTCGCTCTGGGGCTGATCTTTGGTCTTGGTGTGTTCGAGCACGAACCGGTGACCGTCGTAGTGATGGCCGGCATCACGTTGGGCAATGTTTTACCGAGTGCTGTGTTGGCAGCGAAACAGGTGGAGTTCTCCTTCATCGACGGTGCGGATGAGGTGGAGGCGTTGCTGGCCCTCGGGTTCGACACTCGCGGTGCCACCAGATTCATCGGTCCCCGGGCGGCTCGAACCGCGTTGGTCGTGCAGATCGAGCGGACCAAGGTGGTCGGTCTGGTCGCCTTGCCTGGGGCGATGACTGGATTGTTGTTGGCCGGGGTTGAGCCCATGGACGCTGTGCTGGTTCAACTCGTAGTCATGTACCTGGTTCTCGGAGCGACGGTGATCGTGGTGACCTCGATCATCTGGTCGGCCTCGAGGTCTGCGTTCACGGCCGATCTGAGATTGGCCCCGTGGACAATGAGAGAGCGCACGATCAGGGATCCAACCTGATCTGCGATTGCTTTGGCTTCGGTGTTCCTGGGTTCGCGTTAGGATCGCCCCGCTCGGCGGAGGTTGCGTTTTGAATGAGGGATCTGACCGGACCGATGGCCGGACGGCGAGACGCGACCGGAACCGGGCCGCCGTCTTGGACAGCATCATCGAGTTGATTCAGGAAGGCCATCCGCTTCCGACCGTTGACCAGATCTCGGCTCGCTCCGGGGTCTCGCACAGGTCGGTGTTCCGCTATTTCGATGACTTGGAGTCCTTGTTCCAAGAAGCCGTGCAGCTGGCGTACCGGCGATACGGACGTTTGGCTGCGATCCATGGTTTTGCCCGCGGAGAGTTCGATGAACGCGTCCAGGCTCTGGTCGATCAGCGGCTGACGTTGTTCCCGGCGATCGCGCCCCTGGCCATCGCAGGTCGTCGCCGGATCCGCGTTGGTGACGCCGTCGACTCAGTTCTCATCACCTACCTCGGACCCCTCAGGGGACAGCTCGCAGAACACTTCGCCGTCGAACTCGATCTGATGGGTCAGCAGGCGCGAGACGAAGTCCTGGATTCCCTCGAGGTGGGCCTTTCGCTGGATGGTTATGACTACCTCGTGCGGAGCGGCCGAACGGAGGCCGAGATAGCGAACACCTATCGGGCACTGCTGCGTCGGTTGCTTACCGACTGACGTTGCAGTTGCAATGCGAGGCAGTCGAGATGGGTATCCGATAGCGCCGAGCCTCCCTCGATATGATCGTATGTACGGACACCCCACTGAGGAGGAACCGAGAAGTGGCCGAACGGGCGCTCGATCGATCCAGCCCAATGCCTCTATGGGCTCAGTTGGAGGCCGACCTCCAGCGACGCCTCGAGCTCGGGGAGTTCGATGAACGTTTTCCTACCGACGGCGCCCTGGTGGACGAATACGACGTCAGCCGCCACACGGTCCGGGAAGCGATTCGTCATCTCAATCGGGCCGGCGTCCTGACCCGCGAGCGGGGCCGAGGGACTGTCGTCAATCGGGCCGAATTCGAGCAATCGTTGGGCGCCCTCTACAGCCTTTTTCAATCAATCGAAGGATCAGGGGTCGAACAACGCAGCGAGGTTCTTCAGCTCACGACACAATCAGATCCCGAAGCAGCCGCTCGGTTGGGTGTCGATGGCTCGACCGAGTTGGTCTTCCTCGAGCGCCTGCGATGGGCCGGCCACGAACCGCTCGCCATCGATCGGGTTTGGATTCCCGCGGACATCGGAGCGCCGTTGCTTGGGTGCGACTTCACCCACACCGCTCTTTATGACGAACTCGAGAAGTCGTGTGGCTTCCGCCCGAACCAAGGTTGGGAGCGCCTCACTCCTTTGGTTCCGTCGGTTGATGATCGGCAACGTTTGGGGATCAAGCGCGGCCTGGCTGCGTTCCACCTCGAGCGATTGGGTTCGAGAGATGGGCAGCCTGTCGAATGGCGGACAACGCTCATTCGTGGCGACCGATATCGCTTCGTTGCAGACTGGTCTGCCGGCACCGCGAGTGCCTTGGTTCCCCAGACCACGGGGTTCGCTGAGAGTCACGGCGCCTAGCCGGGGGCGGCGTCCGTTGGCAGGGTGCCTGGCGGGCTGAAGCCAAGGGTTGACCATTGGACATAAAAGACCGTACATTTGTACAATTCACTGGATCGAAGGGGGAACATCATGATCCTTGAACAGCACTACCTCGGATGCCTGTCTCAGGCTTCTTATCTCATCGGTGACGAGACGACTGGTCGAGCGGTTGTTGTCGACCCGAGGCGAGACATTGGCGAGTACCTCGGCTCTGCAGAGGCTCACGGGCTCACCATCGAGTTGGTTATTGAGACTCACTTCCACGCCGACTTCCTATCGGGCCATCTCGAGCTCGCTGAGGCGACTGGAGCAGTGATTGCGTACGGCGATGTCGCCGAGACCGAGTTCGACTCGCGCAAGCTCGCTCACGGCGAGCGCATCAGTCTGGGTGAGGTGGAGCTCGAGATTCTCCACACGCCCGGCCGTACTCCCGAGTCGATAAGCATCGTCGTCTACGAGTCGGCCGAGTCCGGCCCCAACGCCGTGCTCACCGGTGATGCTCTGTTCATTGGCGATGTTGGCAGGCCCGACTTGTTGTCAGCCGTCGGCGTGACCGCAGAGGACCTTGCGGCGCAGCTCTACGACTCGTTGCATCAGCAGATCATGAGTCTGCCCGACGATACGTTGGTCTACCCGGCGCACGGTGCCGGTTCATCCTGTGGCAAGAATCTCTCGTCGGACACGTTCTCGACCATCGGCGAACAGCGAGTCTCCAACTACGCGGTCGCCCCGATGACCAAGGCCGATTTCATCAATGTGGTGACCGACGGACAAACTGCGCCGCCTGCGTACTT
This sequence comes from Acidimicrobiales bacterium, assembly GCA_051011515.1. Classification (GTDB taxonomy): domain Bacteria; phylum Actinomycetota; class Acidimicrobiia; order Acidimicrobiales; family UBA8592; genus JBPCTU01. The sequence continues at coordinate 3,634 of JBPCTU010000250.1, read as the reverse complement.
CAGCTACGACGCGGTCAAGAACCGCGAACTTCGCGACATCCTCGACGAGACCACACCACCCCCGTCTCTCGACCTCTCCGAGGTGACCCGACGCCAGCGCGCCGGCGCGATCGTTCTCGACACCCGCGACCCAAACGAGTTCGCTGTCGGCCACCTCATCGGGTCGGTGAACATCGGCCTCAGTGGCCGTTACGCCGAGTTTGCCGGCGGGGTGATCCAGCCCGGAGCACCGATCATCCTGGTGGCCGACGAGGGCGCAGAGCTGGAGGCCAAGAACCGCTTGGCCCGGATTGGTTTCGACGAGGTGGTCGGCTACCTGGCGGAGCCGGTGCAAGCGTTCCACGACCATCCCGACGATGTCGAACGGAGCTCGAGGCTCGACGCAGCCCAGTTGGACGTGGCGATGAACGAGGTGGCAGACCTACAGATCGTTGATGTGCGTCAGCCAGGCGAGACCGAAAGCGGCGTGATCAATGGTGCCGTCACCATCCCCTTGACCCGCCTCAACCAGGAACTGGCTCGACTCGATGCATCGCGTCCGACTGTCGTCTACTGCGCGGGTGGGTTCAGGTCGTCGATAGCTGCTTCGAAAATGCGAGCTTCGGGATTCTCGGACGTGTCCGACCTGCTCGGCGGCTACGGGGCATGGGAGAGCCTTGTCACCACGAGCTGACCACGAGCTGAGCAGAACAAGCCCGGGGGTGCCCGGATGACGCGGCTTGGTTTCTTGCTGGACAGCGACAGCTGCATCGGCTGTCACGCCTGCACCGTGGCGTGCAAGAGCGAACACGACGTCCCCCTCGGGGTCAATCGCACCTGGGTGAAGTACATCGAAACGGGCACGTTCCCCGACGTCAGCCGCAAGTTCAACGTCATGCGCTGCAACCAGTGCGACGATGCGCCCTGCATGGCGATCTGTCCGACGTCGGCGCTGTTCCGGGCCGACAATGGTGTCGTTGACTTTCAAGACGATGACTGCATCGGATGCAAGTCGTGCATGAACGCGTGCCCCTATGACGCGTTGTACATCAACCCCGAGACGAACACGGCACACAAGTGCAACATGTGCAATCACCGTTTGGAGGTAGGCCTCGAGCCGTCTTGTCAGATCGTGTGTCCCACCGAAGCCATCAAGATCGGCGATCTGGATGACCCCACCAGTGAGATAAGCCGCATCGTTGCGAAAGATGATGTCGCGGTGCGGGCGCCGGAGCAGAACACGAAGCCCAAGGTCTATTACCGAGGCGCCGATCAAGCCGCGCTCGACCCGACGCGCACTGCCATCGCCAACGACGGAATGATCTGGGCCGACACGCTCCGGGACAATCTCGACAAGAACCACCCGACGATCCCCGTGGAGATGGGACTGAAGCCGACCGACCTGGACGGTGTTGTCGCGCGCACCGCCTACACCACCGCCCACCAGATGACCTGGCGAGAGAAGGTGTCGGGCTACTTCGTCACCAAGGCCATAGCCGGGGGAACGATGGTTTTCGCCGCCTTCCAGGTGCTCCTGGGCAACAGCGATGTTCAAGCCGCCGTTGGTGTCGTCCCTCCCGTGATCGCCGGCATCTTCCTCGCGCTGACCGGAGTCTTGCTCGTCACTGACCTGAAACAGCCAGGTCGGTTCCACTTCCTACTCACGAAGGGGAATTGGACGTCATGGCTCGTGAAGGGGGCCTACATCCTGATGGCGTTCGCCATCGTTCTCGGCCTGTGGTGGATCGGTGGGCTAGTCGACAGTCCCGGCCTGATCGAAGTGCTTGCCATTCCAGCAGCGCTTCTGGGTCTCTGTACCGCCGGGTACACCGCCTTCTTGTTCGCTCAGTGTGAAGGGCGGGACCTCTGGCAAACCCCGTTGATGCTTCCGACGCTTCTCGGCCGCGCGGTCATCGCGGGAGGGGCCACGTATGCGCTCATGGACGTGTTCATGGATGTACCCGACGCCGGGGCCATGAGATGGGCATTCCTCGCAGGCGTCGGTGCCGTTGCTCTGCTGACCTGGCTCGAGGTTGCCTCCCACGGGAGTCGCCACGTCGAACTTGCCGTCCACGAGATGGTCAAGGGCAGGCATTCGACCTGGTTCTGGACCGGCGTCATCATCGGCTTGGTGTTACCGGGGATCCTTCTGACGATCGACCGTGCAGCGGACGTTGCCAGTCCCGGCCTTGCGGCCTCGGCAGGGATACTTGCTGTGATCGGCATGTTCTACGCCGAAACCGCATTCGTGCGAGCCGGCCAGTCGGTGCCGCTGTCATGACAGAACTCGAGAAATACCCGCCGCTCGACAAATGGCACGATTGGTCTGAGCTCGATGCCAAGGCTTGGCCGAACAAGGTCGAGCGTAAGTACACCCTCGTGCCGACGTCTTGTTTCAACTGCGAGGCTGGTTGTGGGTTGGTCGCGTACTTCAACCATGAGACCGGCGAGATCGACAAGGTCGAGGGAAACCCTGAACACCCAGCGAGTCGGGGCCGCAACTGTGCCAAGGGTCCGGCAACCCTGAACCAGGTGTACGACCCCGAGAGAGTGCTGTACCCCATGAAGCGGGTGGGTGAGCGCGGCAGCGGGCAGTGGGAGCGGATCTCGTGGGACCAAGCGTTGTCGGAGATCGGCGGCCGGCTGCGCAAGGCCTTTCAGGAGGATCGCCAGAACGAGGTCATGTACCACGTCGGTCGACCCGGCGAGGAGGGCTACACCGACCGGGTCCTGAAGGCTTGGGGGGTCGACGGGCACAACAGCCACACGAATATCTGTTCCTCCAACGCCCGGATCGGTTACCAGTCTTGGATGGGCCACGACCGGCCATCGGCTGACTATGCGAATGCCGAGGTCATCTTCCTGATTTCGTCCCACCTCGAGTCGGGGCATTACTTCAACCCTCACGCCCAGCGCATCCTGGAGGCGCAGAAAAAGGGCGCAACCGTCATTGTGTGCGATCCACGGCTGTCCAACACAGGTTCCAAGGCCGATCACTGGTTGCCGACATGGCCGGGCACCGAGCCGTTCCTGCTATTGGCGATCGTCCACGAACTCTTGCGAAACGGAACCTGGGAGCGAGACTTCGTCCGCCGTTGGGTGAACTGGGAAACGTTCCTGTCGGAGGAGTATCCCGACCTTCCCAATGAGTGGGAGTCGGTGGAGGGTGCACTCATTTCCCACTATCAGGAGTACACCCCCGAGCGCGCAGAACACATCAGCGGGATACCCGCCGAGCAGATCCGAGAGATTGCTCAGATCATCGGCCGGCACCCAACCAAGTTCGCGAGCCACAACTGGCGGGCAGCCGGCGCTGGCAATCTCGGCGGCTGGCAAGTGGCTCGTTGCCTGTTCTTCATTGCGGTGCTGACCGGTTCGGTGGCAACCGTTGGTGGCACGAGCGGCAACGGTTGGAACAAGTTCAAGCCGGCGGCACCTCTTGGCGCACCGCCCATCAGCAGGTGGAACGAACTGGAATGGCCCAAGGAATATCCGCTGTCGTACCACGAGATGTCGATCCTTCTGCCTCACTTCTTGAAGGAGGGTCGCGGCAAGCTCGACACGTACTTCAGTAGGGTTTACAACCCGATCTGGACCAACCCGGACGGGTTCACGTGGATGGAGGCCCTTCGCGATGAGTCGATGGTCGAGTGCC
>JBPCTU010000249.1:0-3500 GCA_051011515.1 Acidimicrobiales bacterium | reverse complement strand
CGTAGTGGGCGGCAAGCCTCGCCGCCGCGGTCGCGCCGTCGGCCTGGGCGCGGATCGTCTCGGCAATGGCTCGGTGTATCTGGCGGCGTCGCGCCGGGCTCAACATGTCGACCGCTACTGCTCGAAGTTTGTCATGGCTGAAGTCGTAGCTGTGCCCTTGGTCGCGGATGATCCGGCGGCGCCAGAGTTCGTCGACCTCGTCGACGAGCTGCTGTTCTGACACTCCTGTGGCCGTTGCCACGAACTGAAGCGTGAATGGTCGGCCAATGACAGCAGCAACCTCCGCGACGCGACGAGTACGTGTGTTTAGTTGATCCAGCCGGGCCCGCAGGACAGCGCGCATGGTCGGCGTGAGCACTCCGGGCCCGGTCTCTGGAACCCCGGCGCGCACCGCCTCGACGACGAAGAGCGGATTGCCCTCGGTCTCGGCCCAGAGCCGGGTGGCATACTCGGGCGCCTTGGCTTCCGGCTCGCCGAGACGCGCTGCGAGTGAGGCAGTCGTTTCGGCGTCCAGCGCAGCGAGGGCAACGGTCGTCGCGGCACCATCACGACCGAGCGCGGACGTAAGTTCGTTGACCGGGTGGTCTGGTAACACTTCCTCGGCACGGAGTGTCCCTACGACCAGTACCGGCTCGGTGTCGGCGGCGCGGATCAAAAAACCGATCAGTTCGAGGGTCTCGGCGTCACACCACTGAAGGTCGTCGAGTATCAGCAGCCGTGGCCTGGCGTCGGCGATGATGGCGCGGCTCACTGCGTCGAACATCCGACGGCGTTGCGCAAGTTCTCCTGCATGACCTGCTGTTGTCTTCCCTACGCGGTCGCGGAGCTCGGGCAGGAGCCGCGCGAGTTCGGTTCGCCATGTCTGCTCGAGAGTCTCGACTTGGCTGCGGAGCGCATCGGAGCGCAGCAGGTCGACGATCGGACCCCAGGGCAACCTGCCGGCGGCTTCATAGGCGCCTGCACTCGCAACCAGGTGACCCTCAGCGCGAATGCGTCGTCCGAACTCCTCTGCGAGCCTGCTCTTGCCGATTCCGGGTTCGCCGGTGACGACGACGAGGTGGGCACCGGTGCCTTGAAGGTTGTCCCACGTGTCGTGAAGAAGCTTCAGTTCTTGGAGCCGTCCCACAAACGGGGACTCGCCGATCTTGCGCTCATGGCCGCCCTCGAGCTCTGCGGCGCCTGCGGACTGCTGCCTGAGCCGACGATATAGGGCCTCCAGGTCGGGGCTCGGGCCTACTCCCAGATCACGATCGAGTATCTCCGTGTATCGGTGGTAACCCTGCAGAGCGGCTGCACGTTGATCCAGATTTACGTTGGCCTCCATGTACGTCCGAACTGCCTCCTCATCGGTTGGTTCGAGATCGAGTGCTCGCCGCGAATACTCGACCGCTTTCTCGAAATCGCAGTCGGCAACACCTTCGTGGGCAAGGCGCGTGAAAGCAGAGAGGGCGCTCGAGCGTGCTCTGGCCCGTTCGTCGAGTACCCAATCGTCGTAGCAGGCAGGTAGTAGGTCACCCGAATAATGTGACGCAGCGAGCTGCACGTCACCGCTGACAGCTGCTGTGTGGAAATCGATGACGTCGGCCCTGGAAGGGCCGTCCGGGAGCCAACGCACGACCTCGTTGGTGATCTCCACGAACACCTCGTGGTCCGGCAACGAGTTGCGAACATCATGGATCAACTTCCGGAGATTTGTGCGAGCCTGGCTTTCGTCGGAGTCGGGCCACAGCTCGAATGCGATGCGAGAGCGGTGCGATAGCTCCGGTCTGAGTAACAGGAGGGCGAGGAATCGCTGCAGACGCAACGCGTCGAAGTCGCGCAGCCTCTCGCCATCGAGGGTTACCTCAACGGTTCCGAGCAGATGCACCTGTAGTCGCGGCCCGTCGTCCTCGACGCCGCTCCTGTCGCTCGGCATGCGGCCCCCTTCCAGGTGCAGCGCCTACCCGGATTCGCTCAGGCCGGCAGAAGCCGAACTATCCGATCCCGTACGCTGGCGATGTTTTCCGCGGTAGCGGCAACCATCTGGTTGTAGGCCTCGTCGGCCATCGTGGTCTCGAACCCCGCCGAGATTTCATCGCCGTTGGCAAACCTGACGCCCCAGAGCAGCGCCTCACCATCACCGATGAGAGCGGCCACGTCGACGTCCAGATTGTGTTCAGATCGGAGATGGGTGCAGATCGGTTCTGACTGGGCAACCATCGCGCCGAGGGTTCCTGGTTTCACGTTCACCATGCGGAAGTAGATGAGCTCCTTGTCGCTTCGCTCGACCTCTCCGAACAACGGGCGCAGGATGTATGTGTGCGCTGACCCGACTTCGTAAAGGTCGGCGATCCGTCCCATCCGTTCGACCATGCCCGGATCTGTCATGACGGAAGCTCGGCGGCTGAGGAGCTGTTCCAAACTGTCGTTGCGGCTGAACACCGAGATCTGGTCCGCAGGACCGGTGTGATTCACCCCGACCCTGAGTTCCCATCCAAGGTTCTCCCGCGCATAGGACGCAATTTCAGTTGTTGCCTCTACGGCCTTGATTACGTCGGTCGCTGTGCCAACCCGAACCCCAACGTGCTGCATCTTGCCTACCCTCTCTCGCCGGCTCGATGTCAGCCCCCTTGACCGACTCGTAACGCCGACCTGTCAGCGACGCTACACCCGTGATCTCGAGCATGTTGACGTCGGGCATCAATCAGAGAGGATCGTGCGGCGCAGTGTCTCCAGTGGAACCATGCCGTGATCCAGCACCTGGTCGTAGTCACGGCCGGACCGAGGTGGATCCGCTGCTGACAACCGGCTCCGGTCTGGACTCAGCTGGCGAATGCGGCCCGGAGAAGCAGCGTCCTGCGTTCACGCGGTAGCTGGCGGCCGTCATAGACCGAGGTAACCCTCGTGATCAGGCCGTCGCCGTCCAGCTCGATGGCGGTGATGCCAACCAGTCCGTCGGCCGACGTCCATTCGAAGCCGCCACCGTTGCTGCCTCCCACTACATGGCGAAGGATGCTCGCTCGGCCGTAGGGGACGCCATCGAGGACTCGCGACATGTACCCGGCTGTTTCAATGCCGCCCAGCAGCCGGGCACGCAGGGTCATGTCCTCGTAGACCACGTCGGTGTGGAGCAGAGACGAAGCGGCGTCGGCATCCCCGACCGAAAATGCGGCGTGCAGAGAGCTCGCGGCCTCGACTACCTCCGGCGCCGCTTGGGTGGCTACGACGCCGTCCTTCAGGTCCGTCGGGAACACCTCGGCCGGTGTTCGCAGCTGCGCATACAGGTCGGCGTCGAATGGTGTGCCGTCCCAGTAGTCGACCCAGCGAACGATCTTGTCGCCATCTAAGTCGACTGCGGCCAGGATGCGGAGTTCACCGCCGAAAAGTTCGGGAGTGTCGACCATGTGGAGGAGTGCACTGCTCTCGTTGGAAAGTGTCCGGGTCGAGTAGGACCGGGCCGGCGGACCCCAGTGGGGCATGTACTGCTCGAAGATCGCTTGAAGCGCATCGAAGCTGTCGAC